>NZ_JARESU010000050.1:0-61961 GCF_046027075.1 Paraburkholderia sp. RL18-085-BIA-A
CTGCGCATCAATACCGACACTCACCAACACCCGCTCACTCCTCACCACTCTCATCCGACGGCGCGACACTACGCGTCCGCATCCGTCGACGGATCTCCGAATCCAGGATCAAACGCCCTCGCAACTTCCCTTTCATCCGTTTCACATAGCGCGGCGCTTCAGTCATGTGGATCACCATCAACTCCCGCACCTTTTCCACGTCACGCTCACGCGCTGCCTTCGTAATCGCCTTGTGAATCTTGACGTTCGCCTGACCGAACCGCTCATGTTCGGCTTGCGGCGTGTCGTTACGAAACTCGATGAGCTGCCGAATCATTTCATTGATCAACTCGCAGCTGAAACGCAAAAACGGATTCGGATTCGCAGCTGCCAGAATGTCATGAAAGTTCACGTCTTCTTGACGTTGCCGCACCATGTCCTGGCCTCCGTGCGCGGACGCCGGTCGATCGCAGCACGCAATGCTTGCTTCGAGCGCGTCGAAGTCCTGCTCCGTCAGATGGGGGACGGCACCCGCAGCGAGCTCCGGCTCCAGCAATTTGCGCACGGTGTAAATGTCGTCGATCGAGACGTCCTTGAAGAACAGATAATTCTGCAAAAGCTGCAACGTGCGATCGAGCGGCACTTCCACCACCATGCCGCCGCCGCTCGGACCGGTGGTCACCTTGATCAGGCCTTGCACTTCGAGCGACTTCAACGCCTCGCGGATGGTGCTCTTGCTCACTGAAAAGAGCTGCTGCAGTTCCACTTCACGCGGCAGGCGATCACCCGGCTTCAGGTCTTTCTCCGTGATGAGCCGCTTGATTTCCTCGGCGACCAGATCACCACGTTTTTGCTGTTTGATTTCAATCGCGGCGCCAGCCTTGGTACGGTCCATGGCCATATTCGATGCTCCCAGTTTGTCCCGCACGATCCTCGATCAATCCACGCGCCGCGTCACGGCCTGAAACGTCTCCGGATGCCGCCAGGAATTTTGCCTTATTGACACTCGAATTTATTGTACCTACGATCAAGTCCAACCTATTTATCATGATAAATAGAACAAATCCGAAGAGGTGGAAAACTTCGAGGCGGCCAGTCGGCGCAAGTCGTCGTTCGCGTCATGCGTGCAGTTTCGTAGCCGGTCAGTGCGTGTCTCTTTGCTAAGGAGCGTCATTTTGAATCGCCGAAATATGTTGAAGCTGGCCGCGCTGTCGGCCGTTCCGGGGACGTTGGGCTCGCTGGCCGCGCGTAGCGCGTTCGCGCAGGCTGGCACCGTGCAGTTCGCGTGTCCGGTGCCGATGTCTGGGCCATTCGCCGCAAACGGCAAATACGCTGACCTCGGTATGAAGCTCGCCATCGAGCAATATGGCAAGGTCCTCGGTCAGCCGCTCGCATATACGACGCTCGACACGGAAGGCAAGCCTGCGACGGCAGTGCGTCGCGTGCAGGAAATCGCGCAGCAGAAGAACGCACGCTTCTTTGCCGGCGGTATTTTGTCATCCGAAGCATTGGCGATGGGCAAGGAAGTGCAGAAAGCCGGCGGCATTTTCATCACGACAGCAGGTGCGGATGAAATCACCGGCAAGGACTGCAACGCCGCAACGTTCCGCTGGTCGGTGCCGACCTACGGCGCAATCGAACAGACGGTGCGTCCGCTAATCCAGACGTTGCCCAAAGCAAAACGCTGGTACACCATCACGCCGCAATACGTGTTCGGCGACGGATTGTTGTCGGCGGCCAAGGCGATCTTCAAGGAGAAGGGAATCGAGCATGTGGGCAACAGCTACCACTCGCTCAACGAGAAGGAGTTCAGCGGCTATCTGACGAATGCCGTCGCTGCGAAGCCCGACGTTCTGCTGATTCTCAACTTTGGATCGCAATCGTCGGATACGCTGCGCCAGGCGGTGAGCTTTGGCATGAAGAACAATTGCACGATTCTGATGGCGTGGGCGTCCGGGCTGGAGCAATTCGAATCGCTCGGTGCGGACCTTTGCGAAGGCGTCTATTTCGGCGCGCAGTATTGGCACGGCATTGACTCGCCGCTCAACCGCGATCTCGTCAAGCGCGCCAATGCAGCTTTCAAGGCAAACCCCAACTACAGCCTCGCGGGTTCCTATATCTGCACGAAGATCCTGCTCGACGGCATCATCAAGGCAGGCACGATCGATCCGAAGAAAGTGGTCACCGCGCTCGAAGGCATGAAATACGACGGTTTGACCGGCCCGGAAGAAGTCCGCGCAGGCGACCATCAGGTGCTGAAGAACTATTATCTGTTGAAGGGCAAGGCGAAGAACAAGATGAAAAGCGCCGACGACTACGCGGATATCGTGAGTTCCGGCCAATCCTTCCTGCCGCTCGAGAAGACCGGCTGCAAGATGACATGACGCCTGCGTGCCGCACGCAAGCGCGGCGCGTTCATCGCGAACACGAGGCTGCATCGCGACACCTCTTTGCCACATCATCAGACGGACGCCATGAACGTTTATCTCCTGCAGATCGTCAACGGCATCGGAGTGGGGATGCTGTATTTCCTGCTCGCGGTCGGCTTATCGATCGTATTCGGCCTGCTGCGTTTCGTGAACTTCGCGCACGGCGCGTTCTATCTGCTTGGCGCCTACTTCTGCTATCAGGCGATGCAGTGGTCGATGAGTTTCTGGACCGCGCTCGTCGTCGTGCCGATCGTGGTGGGCGCGCTGGCGTGGGTCGTCGAGAAACTGATTCTGCGGCACGTCTACGCGCAGCAGCATGAGTTTCATATTCTTGCGACCGTCGGCCTTGCACTCGTCGTGCAGGAATGCGCGATTCTGATCTGGGGCCCGCTCGGCGATAACGTCGCGGTCCCCGACATATTGAACGGCGTGGTTATCTGGGGCAGCTTCGTTTATCCGAAGTACCGGCTGTTCGTGATCGGTCTCACGGCGGTGCTGGCCGCGCTCTTGTGGTGGGTGCTGGAAGGCACGCGCCTCGGCAGCGCGGTGCGCGCGGGCAGTGAATCGACCGAGATGGTGTCGCTGCTCGGCATCAACGTATTGCGCGTTTTCAGCCTCGTGTTCGCGCTCGGCGCCGCGACTGCCGCGCTGGCGGGCGTGCTCGCCGCGCCGATTCGCGGCGTCGATCCGTTCATGGGCATCGAGGCGCTCAGCGTCGCGTTCGTCGTGGTCGTGGTCGGCGGGATGGGTAACTTTCTCGGTGCGCTCGTCGGCGGCCTGCTGGTGGGCATCGTGCAAAGCGTGATGAGTACTTTGTGGCCCGAAGGCGCGCGGCTGATGATCTACGTCGCGATGGCGGCGGTTCTCCTGCTGCGTCCGAACGGCTTAATCGGGAGGGCCGCATGATCGACACCTCGAAGCCCGCGATGCAAAGCGTTCGCTCTTCATCCACTCGACAGGGCATCAGGCACTCGCTGCATCGCTATCGTTTCCTGCTGCTTGCGCTGCTGGTCGTGTGCCTATTGCCGCTGATGTTGCGCTCCGGATCGCTCGCGACTGAAGTGCTGGTGTTCGCGCTCGCCGCGCTCGGCTGCAATCTTCTGCTGGGGCACACGGGCTTGCTATCGTTCGGGCAGGGCATTTTCTTCGGGCTCGGCAGTTATTGCGCGGGACTGGTTCTGACTAAGACCGCATTGCCGCTGCCAGTGGCATTGTTTGCATCGATCGTGACCGGCGCAGCTGCCGCGGCGCTGGTCGGCTGGTTTTCGATTCGCCAGCGCGGCACGTACTTCGTGATGTTGACGCTCGCGTTCGGCCAACTGTTCTATTTTCTCGCCTACACCACGCCCGATCTCACCGGCGGCGACAACGGCTTGCTGGACATTCCGCGCCCTGCGCTGAGCGTGTTCGGCAAAACACTCGTGCCGTTGACCTCGCCGTGGCAATACTATGGCTTCGTCGCTGGACTATTTCTCGTGGTGTTCTGGCTGCTGATGCGCGTGTCCCATTCGGTATTCGGGCGGACTCTGCTCGCGATTCGCGACAACGAAGCGCGGGCCGCCGCTGTCGGCTACGACGTCAAGCGCTTCAAGCTGATGGCGTTCATGATCTCCGGCGCGGTCACCGGACTCGCCGGCGCGCTCCATGCGCTGATGACCGGCATCGCGCCGCTCTCCAACATCGACTATCACACGAGCGAGATGATCCTTGTGATGACGGTGATCGGCGGCACCGGCAATCTGTTCGCATCGGTGTTGGGCGCGGCGTTCTACGTGCTGTTCGCCGACTGGCTCTCCACGCTGTGGCCGCGCTGGCTGTTGCTGCTCGGCATCGTGCTGATCGCGGTAAGTCTCTTCATGCAGCGCGGGCTGTGGGGATTAGGCGAGCGCATCTGGCAATCGCTGGGCCGCAAGCCGTCTCGGGAAGCAGACAACGACGGGAACAACGACGCCGACAAGGAGGTCGCATGAACGAACCCATTCTGCGAGCGAGCGGCGTCGTAAAACGCTACGGCAAATTCACCGCACTCTCCGACGTGAATCTGAGCATCAATCCACGCACCGTGCATTCGGTGATCGGTCCGAATGGCGCGGGCAAGACCACGCTCTTCCACGTACTGACCGGCACGCTGCCGATTACCGAAGGCAAGATCATGTTCGACGGTCACGACGTCACGCACGAGCCGGACCATAAGCGCGTGCGCCGCGGTGTCGCGCGATCGTTTCAGGTGACTAGCCTGTTCGCCAATCTGAGCGTGCGCGAAAACCTGCGCCTCGCCGCGCAAGGTGTGGACGCGGTGCGTGCGTTGAATGCATGGACGCCGCCGCACGGTGCGCTCGCGCATGGGGACACGGTCGACAGCGTGCTTGAACGGCTCGCGCTGCAGCGCTTCAGCGAGGTTTCGGCCGGCGCGCTCTCGCACGGTCAGCAGCGGCGGCTCGAAGTCGGCATGGCGCTCGCCGCGCGGCCCAAGGCGATCTTTCTCGACGAGCCGACCTCGGGCATGGGGATCGACGACCTCGACGACATGAAGCAGCTGATTCACGGCCTGCGCGACGCATACACGGTCGTGCTGATCGAACACAACATGGGCATCGTGATGGATATCTCCGACTCGATCACCGTGATGCAACAAGGCCGCGTGCTGGTGGAAGGGCGGCCGGACGACATTCGCGGTGACGAGCGCGTGCGCAGTGCCTATCTCGGCAACATGATCACCGGAGGCCGCGCATGATTCTCGACGTACAGCAGATTCACGGCTTCTACGGCAAGAGCCACATCCTGCAAGGCGTTTCGTTGCAGATCGACGATGGCGAGACGGTCACGCTGCTGGGCCGCAACGGCGCCGGCAAATCGACCACGCTCAAAGCGATTGCCGGCGTCGTCACACCGCGGCGCGGCACAGTGACGTTCAACGGCGTGAAGATCGACGGCATGCCGCCGCACAAGATCGCGTCGCGCGGCGTGTGCTTCGTGCCCGAGCATCGCGGCGTTTTCCGGCTACTCACGGTCGAGGAGAACTTGCGGCTCGGTGCGCGCAAGGACTCGCCGTGGCAGCTCGACGACATCTACCGCATCTTTCCGCGCCTGAGGGAGCGGCGCACGAACGGTGGCGCGCAACTGTCCGGCGGCGAACAGCAGATGCTCGCGATCGGCCGGGCGCTGATGAATCATCCGCGTTTGCTGATGCTCGACGAGCCGGTCGAGGGTCTCGCGCCGGTGATCGTCGAAGAAATCGTCGCGCAGCTCAAGCTGATTCGCGAAGCGGGCGTCGCGATTCTGCTGGTGGAGCAGAACCTGGAAGTCTGCACGCAACTCGCGGACCGCCACTACATCATCGAACAAGGCGTGATTGTCTATGCAGGCGATAACGCGTCATTTTCCGCGGACGAGTCGATCAAGGACCGTTATCTCGGCGTGGGCGTCGTTTGACGCTTGCGCAGTCTTCAATACGAGGAAGCATCGATGCAAGGTCATGAATCAACAACCGTCACGGCGGCCGGCGATCTGCGAGTCGACGGCGCGCGGCTCTGGGACAGTCTCATGCAACTCGCGCGGATCGGCGCCACCGACAAAGGCGGCGTGTGCCGGCTCGCATTGACGGAACTGGACCGTGAGGCGCGTGAGCTTTTCATCGCGTGGGCGAAGGAGATCGGCTGCAGCGTGCGGATCGACGCGATCGGCAATATCTTTGCGCGCCGCGCCGGTTTGCGCGACGACCTGCCGCCGGTGATGACCGGCAGCCACATCGACACGCAGCCGACGGGCGGCAAGTTCGACGGCAACTACGGCGTGCTGGCGGGTCTCGAAGTGCTGCGCACGCTCGCCGATACCAACGTGCAAACGCTCGCGCCGTTGGAAGTCGCAGTGTGGACCAACGAGGAAGGTTCGCGCTTCGTGCCGGTAATGATGGGTTCGGGCGTGTTCGCCGGCGCATTCACGCTGGAGCGTGCGCTGGCGCAACGCGATCGCGAGGGCGTGTCGGTGCGCGACGCGCTGGCGGCGATCGGCTATGCCGGCGAGAGCGGAAAACCGCATGCCGTCGGTGCGTATTTCGAGGCGCATATCGAACAGGGGCCGGTGCTGGAGGCGCACGATAAAACCATCGGCGTGGTGCAAGGCGCGCTGGGTCAACGCTGGTACGACGTGACCGTGCACGGGATGGAAGCGCATGCAGGGCCGACGCCGATGGCGTTGCGCCGCGACGCGCTGCTCGTCGCAGCGGATCTGATTCATGCGGTCAATCGCATCGCACTCGATCACGCGCCGCACGGTCGCGGCACGGTGGGCTGGCTGGACGTGCATCCGAATTCGCGCAACGTGATTCCGGGCCGCGTGACGCTCACGGTCGATCTGCGCGCCGCCGACGACGCCACGCTCACCGCGATGGACAGCGCGTTGCGCGCGGCATGCTCGGCGGCGGGCGAGCAGAGCGGCATCGCCGTCGACGTGGAACAGGTGGTGTATTTCCCGCCGCAGCCGTTCGCCGCAGAACTGGTCGCCGCCGTGAAGCGGGGCGCAGATGCGCTCGGCTTTTCGTCGATGGACGTGATCAGCGGTGCGGGCCACGACGCCGTCTATCTGGCGCGAGTCGCGCCCGCCGCGATGATCTTCGTGCCGTGCAAGGACGGCATCAGTCACAACGAAATCGAGGACGCGCGCGCCGATCATCTGGAAGCCGGCTGCAACGTGCTGTTGCAGGCGATGCTGGACGCGGCGCAGAAGGTGGGGAGTGTCAACGCATGAAAATCCTGATCGCGCGGATGAATCACGAGACCAACACGTTCTCGCCGGTGGCGACGCCGCTCGCCGCATTCGGCCGCAACGGTCCGAGCTATGGTGAAGACGCGTTTAACGAAAACAAAGGCATGCAGACGGCGATGGCCGCGTTCATCGATGCCGCCGAGCGTGAGCACGCCGAGATCGTGACGCCGGTGTCGGCGTCGGCGAATCCGAGCGGACCGGTCGAGGCCGCCGCTTACGCTGCGATCTGCGACGCGATCGTGGCGGCGGCGAACGGCTGCGACGCGGTGATGCTGGATCTGCACGGCGCGATGGTCGCCGAGAATTCGAACGACGGTGAAGGCGATCTGCTCGAACGCGTGCGCGCATTGCTGCCGGATGCGCCGATTGCGGTCGCGCTCGATCTGCACGGCAACGTCACCCAAAAGATGATCGACAACGCGGATGTGATCGTCAGCTTCAAGACCTATCCGCATGTCGATATGTACGAGACTGGCGCGCACGCGGCGCGTCTGATGTTCGATCTCGTGCACGGCAACACGAAGCCGGTGATCGCGTGGCGTCAGCCGCCGCTGCTCACGCACACACTGCGCAGCGCGACCGCCGAAGGCGCGATGAAGCGCGCGGTGGACGCCGCGCGCGCGGCCGAAGCGGAAGGCATGCTGGCGGTGTCGGTGTTGTCCGGCTTCTCGCTGGCCGATATCGACGCGCCGTGCATCAGCGTCGTCGTGGTGGGCAACGGCCAGCGCGCCGAGGCCGAAGCGGTGGCCGAGCGCATCGCCCGGCAGATCTGGGACGAGCGCGAAGATTTCGTGTATCGCAGCGCGCCGCTCGCGGAGTCGGTCGCGCAAGCGGCGTCGCTTGCGCAGGGCGCCGACAAACCGGTGCTGCTGCTCGATCACGGCGACAACTGCATGTCGGGCGGCACCTGCGACACGATGGACCTGCTCGAAGAAGCGTTGCAGCAGAAGCTCGAAGGCATCGTCAGCGGACCGTTGTGCGATCCACAAGCGGTCGCGGCGTTGATGTCGGCGGGCGTCGGCAGCACGGTGACGGTGACGATCGGCAACAAGGTTGCGAGCGATGCACTGACACCGCGCCCGCCGTTCGCCGTGACCGGCGTGGTGCGTGCACTCACCGACGGAGAATACGTGATCAGTGGCCCGACCTACACTGGCCAGCGTGCGTTCATGGGACGCGCGGCCGTGCTCGACACGGGCACCATGAAGCTCGTGATGACCGAGCGCACGCACGAGCCGTGGGACCTCGGCGTGTTCGAGAGCGTCGGTATCGATCCGCGTCGCGCGCGTTTCCTGCTGCTCAAATCGCGCATGTACTGCCGGCCGGTTTTCGTGCCGATCGCCGCTGCGCTGGTGGAATGCGATAGCCGTGGCGTGACGAGTTCCGATTACGGGCTGTTCGCATTCGAGCACGTGAAGCGGCCGGTCTATCCGCTGGATACAAGCGCCGAGTGGGCGTCGAAGAATTGAACGAAGCGTCCGCGTCGGCATGGATAGCGATTGGGGCTTGTGCTGTTTGCGCGGAGTCTCTATAATTCGCGCCTCTAAAGGCTCGTAGCTCAGTTGGTTAGAGCACCACCTTGACATGGTGGGGGTCGTTGGTTCGAATCCAATCGAGCCTACCAACGCATCAGTGACGTAGACGAAAGCGGTTCCGCTTTCGTCTACTGTCCTGTCAGTTTTTCTCTTCCGCATTGCTTCCCCTTCATTGCCATCCGACTCCTTCGCGAGTGTCTTTGCGCGTTCACGTCTGGCGGATCACATCGTCTTTCGTCATTGCGCGGTACAGTTGAGCCTTCCCTCCGGTTTCGCAACTGAATCAACTGCCGTCAGCGCGCGACCCGACGCTGCGCCGGCAGCTACAGAAGGAGCTGACGCAATGAAGAAGCTCATCAATGACGTCCGCGCCGTCGTTCCCGACATGCTCGACGGACTCGCGGCGCTCAATCCCAATCTCTCGCTGTTGCAAGGCGGCACGATCGTCGTGCGGGCCGATGCCGAGGCTGTTGCAGCACGCGGCGAAGTCGCGCTGATCTCGGGAGGCGGCTCGGGCCACGAGCCCGCGCATGGTGGCTATGTGGGCCACGGCATGCTGAGCGCGGCGGTGGCGGGCGAGGTCTTCACCTCGCCGTCCACGGACGCGGTGCTCGATGCCATACGCGCGGTGGCCGGCACGGCAGGTGTGTTGCTGATCGTGAAGAACTACACGGGCGACCGCTTCAACTTCGGCCTCGCCGCCGAGATCGCGCGCGCCGAGGGCATTCCCACCGAGATGGTGATCGTCGCCGACGACGTTGCGCTGACCGCAAGCGGCGACCATGCGGGCCGTCGCGGACTCGCGGGGACTGTGCTGGTTCACAAGATCGCGGGTGCAGCGGCGGCCGCGGGCCGTCCATTGGCCGAGGTCGCGCGGATCGCGCGCGAGGCCGCCGCGTCGCTCGGCACGATGGGCGTCGCGCTCACGCCGTGCACGGTGCCGGCAGCGGGCAAGCCGGGGTTCGAACTGGCCGATGACGAAATCGAATGGGGGCTCGGTATTCATGGCGAACCCGGCGTGGAGCGCGGCGCGATGGAGCCGGCCGACGCGATCGTCGGCAAGCTGCTGGCGAAGATCGTCGGCGACCTGGCGCTGCAAGCCGGTGAGCGGGTGGCGCTGCTGGTGAACAATCTCGGCGGCACGCCGTCGAGCGAATTGAGCATCGTGGCCGGGTCCGCGTTGCGCAATCTGTCCGAGGGCGGCATCAAGGTGGAACGCGCGTGGGCTGGCACCTTCCTGAGCGCGCTGGAAATGGCGGGCGTCTCGTTGACGCTGCTGCGCGTGGACGACGAGCGGGTCGCCTGGCTCGACGCCGTCGCGCACACCAGCGCATGGCCTTCGTTGAGCGGCCGCGTCGCGCAGGTTTCCGTGCGGCCCGCGCCCGTCACGCCTGAGCGCGCAAGCGGCGCGGCGCTCGCGCGCGAGGCGCCGCTGCGCCGTGTGATCGAAGCCGTTTGCGCGTGCTTGTTGACAGCGGAGCCGACCTTGACCGAAATGGATCAACGCGTCGGCGATGGCGATCTCGGCATCAGCCTGTCGCGTGGCTCGCGTGCCGTGCTCGATGAACTCGACTTGTATCCTTCGACGCCGGGCGGCGTATTGCGCGGCATGTCCGCGACGCTGCGACGTGTGGTCGGCGGCACCTCAGGCCCGCTGTACGCGGTGATGCTGTTGCGTGCCGCCGTCGCGCTCGAACAGTCGGGCGGCTCGACGGCAAAGGAATGGGCAGCGGCCTTCGGTGCGGGCGTCGACGGATTGATGGAGCTGGGCGGTGCGCAGCCAGGCGATCGCACGATGGTCGATGCGCTGAAGCCCGCCGCCGATGCGTTGCAGTCCGCGCTCGCCCGCGCGGAGCAAACCGGCGTCGCGTTGCAGACTGCCGTCGACGCGGCCATCGAGGGGACGGCTCGCACAGCGTCGATGCATCCACGGCGAGGGCGTTCGAGTTATGTCGGCGATCGTGCGCTCGGTCACGCGGACCCTGGCGCGCATGCGGTGGCGTTGTGGCTTGCTGCGATTCGCGACGCGTTGGCGGATTGAGCGGCGTTGCGCGTGCTCGTGCTCGTGCCCGTGCCCGAATAGAAAACGGCTAACAGCAGCAACACTGTTAGCCGTGTGACCGTCCAGTCGACATCAAACCTCTACAAACAGCACTCGCCGTCGAAATAAGCCTTGCACCAGCGGGTGGTCGTCACCCGCTCGAACAGGCCGACCGATGAAAACGGATCCGCCGCAATGAACTTTTCGGCTTCCTCGCGCGTTTCCAGCTCCTTGCCCGCCGGATGTCAGCGGCCCGGCCCAGTCTCGACGCATCGATCAAGTCGAGAGAATCGTCACGAGCGCGACCGCCGAGTCGCCCGCGAGCTGGCCGCCGTTATTCTCGGCAAGCGCGACCTTCGCCCCCGGTCGTTGCCGTGCGCCCGCCGTGCCGCGCAACTGCTGCGTGAGTTCGACGATCTGCGCGACGCCCGTCGCACCGACCGGATGCCCGCGTGAGAGTAGCCCGCCGCTCGGATTCACCGAGACACGCCCGCCGATGCCGGTATCGCCCGAGCGGAGCAGTCCGGGCGCGTCGCCCGGCGCGCATAGACCGAGGTTCTCATAGTGGATCAGCTCAGCCGGCGCGGACGCATCGTGCAACTCGACGACATGCACGTCCGACGGAGCCACGCCCGCTTCCTCGTAGGCGGCTTTCGCGGCCCGGACCGCGACGAGTTCGCCGGAGCCATCGGCCTTCGCCGATACGATCGAACTTGCGCGGATGAAGACCGGGCGGATGTCGTGCTTTATCGCGTAGTCCTCCGAGCAGATGAAGACGGCCGCGCCGCCGTCGCCGATCGACGAGCACATGAAAAGCGTGAGCGGATCGCTGACCATGCGGCTCGCCAGCACTTCCTCGACGGTCGATTCCTTGCGGAACTGCGCGTGCGGATTGAGTGACCCCGCGTGCCGGCTCTTCACGACGACGCGCGCGAAATCGCTCGCGTCAGCGCCGGTCTTTTCCATCCACTTGCGGGCCTTCGCGGCGTACAGGTCCATGAAGAGCGAGCCGGTGCCTGCCGTTACGCCTTCGGGCAGCGGCTCTTCGAGATCGACGGCTTTCGCGAACGCGCCGAACGAAACGGCCTTGTCCTCGTGCGAGAGCTTTTCGACGCCGACGACCAGTGCGGTCTCGGACTGGCCTGACGCCACCGAGAGCCACGCGAGATTGAGTGCCGAACTACCGGACGCGCACGCGTTCTCGATATTGAACATGGGCTTGCCGTCGAGGCCGGTGTTGCGTAGCGACGACTGCGAGCGAATCATCTCCTGCCCCGTGACGACGCCTGCCGCCGCGTTGCCGAAGAACACGCGATCGACATCGTTCGCGGTGACGCGCGCGTCCTTTAGCGCGAGGCCGACCGCTTCTTCGGCCAGCGACTTGAGATTGCGTTCGAGAAATTTTCCAAAGGGCGTCATGCCGACACCGCCGATCACTACTTTGCGCATGGCTGTCTCCTGAGAGTGAAATGAAATTTGTGTCTGGCCGCTGTCAGTCGAGCGTTTTCCCGCGTGTCTCCGGCATCCTGGCGTAGACGACGAAGCCGACCGTGCACACGGCGGCGACGTAGACCCAGACGTATTGCGAAAGACCGGAGCCCGACATCGCGGTCATGATGTAAGGCAGCGTCCCGCCGAACACCGCCGCCGATATCGCATACGGCAACGCCACACCGGTCGCGCGCACTTCCGCCGGGAACTGCTCGGCCATCGCGGCGGCGCACGTCGCGGCGAAGCCCGACGAGAGCAGCATGCCGATCGTCACGATGGCGGTGGCGCTCCAGAAGTCATTGGTGAGGAGGTGCAGCGCCGGCCAAGCGAAGAGCGCCGATCCGCCCGCGAACACCATCAGCACCGGCTTGCGTCCGATTTTGTCCGAGAGCATGCCGATAAACGGAATTGCCACGAGCGAGACGATGATCGAGATCACGCTCGCGCTGAACCCCTCTCGCAGCGGCAGGCCGGTGCGCATGTGAGCGAGGGTGGGGAACAGCACGAGCCACAGATAGATGCAGAGATTGCCCGCCATCGCGATGCCGATCACGCGCAGTGCGGCGCGCCGGTGATCGCTCACGATCACGAGAAACGGATGATGCGTGCGCCGGTGCGTCGCCGCCGTCTTCCGGAACGCATCGGTTTCGGCGACGGCGAGCCGCACCCACAGCGCGATGAAGCCCATCAGTCCTGCGATCGTGAAACCAATGCGCCAGCCCCAGCGCGCCATGTCGGGCGCATCGATCGTCGAAGTCAGGATGTAGCCGATCAGCGCCGCGACGAGCACGCCCGCATTCACGGCGAAATGCTGCCAGGAACCGGCGAAGCCGCGCCGTGCAGGCGAGGAGGATTCGATCAGGAACGTTGATGCGGAGCCGAATTCGCCGCCCGCAGCGAAGCCTTGCACGAGTCGCGCGAGCACGAGGATCACCGGAGCTGCGATGCCGATCGTCGCGTAGCCGGGGCACGCTGCGATCACGAGCGAGCTGCCCGCCATCAACGCTACCGACAACGTGAGTCCGTTCTTGCGTCCGTGGC
Organism: Paraburkholderia sp. RL18-085-BIA-A; assembly: GCF_046027075.1. NCBI lineage: Bacteria > Pseudomonadati > Pseudomonadota > Betaproteobacteria > Burkholderiales > Burkholderiaceae > Paraburkholderia > Paraburkholderia sp. RL18-085-BIA-A. The sequence goes on from NZ_JARESU010000050.1 coordinate 13,281, forward strand.
GGTCCGCGTAGGCTCCGAGCAGTGCGCCGCCGATCGGACGCATGACGAAGCCGACCGCGAACACGGCGAACGTACTCAGGAGCGAGACGCGGTCGTTGTTCGCAGGGAAGAACTGCTTGGAGAAAAGCGAGGCGAAAGTCGCGTAAATGATCCAGTCGGTGAATTCGACGATGGTGCCGAGGGTAGCCGCGACGATGGCTTTTTTTTGCGCTCGGGTGAGCGGTGCGGCGGGTCCCTCGCCAACGCGTGAAAGGGTGCTGTCCAAGTGTGTCTCCATGTCTCTTTGTCGGGCTTGCTCGTGAGTGCGTGCCGCCCGGATGAACGCACGCGCTGATGCCGGAATACCTGCGCCGTCGTTTCCGTGGGAAGGCTCGGTGCATGGAGGCATCGTAGGTTTCGTGAAAGCGGCCACGCAAACGACTTTTTCTGCGTCTTCGGTTGAGTTTTTATTCGCTTGCGCGCGATGGCCAGAGGGGCGGACGTGCGCGATGTTGCTCGAGCGTCGATTGAGCGCAAGTCAATCAAACGCGTCGAAAAAGTCGTTTGAGCGAGTGGGCCTGCGCGGCCTAGCATCGAAGCGTGCAAGAACATTCAACTCAAGGAGACACTTCATGAACTTGACTGGACCCGAAGTCGCCATCGTCACCGGTGGCGCCAAAGGCATCGGCCTCGGCATCGCTGAGGCGCTTGCGCGCGGGGGCCGACGCATCGCGCTATTCGACCTCGATCGCGCTAGCCTCGACGAAGCATCGGGCGCGCTTGCCGCCGCCGGCGCCGACGTGATCGGCGTCGTCGTCGATGTAACGCACAGCGAATCGGTGAACCGTGCGGTCGAAACAGTTGCGGAGCACTTCGGGCGGGTCGATGTGCTCGTGAACAATGCGGGCATCGTGCGCGACAAGCTAATCACGAAGATGAGCGACGACGACTGGGACGCCGTGATCGACGTCAACCTGAAGTCGCAGTTCCTATGCTGCCGCGCGGTGCTCGGGCATATGATCGCGGCGCAGTACGGGCGCATCGTGAACATATCGTCGCGTGCGTGGCTCGGCGGCGTCGGGCAGGCCAACTATTCCGCCGCGAAGGGCGGCGTGGTAAGCCTCACGCGCAGTCTCGCGCTCGAATGGGCGAAAGCCGGTGTCACCGTCAACGCGATCGCGCCGGGCATCGTCGATACGCCACTCTTTCGCAAGTTCGATCCCGGTCTTCAGGAGCGGCTGAAGAAATCAGTGCCGGTGCAGCGCGTCGGCACGCCGGAGGATATCGCGCTGGCCGTGCTGTTTTTCGCGCAAAGGGAAGCGTCGTACATCACTGGGCAGACGCTGTATGTGTGCGGCGGCCGCTCGCTGACTTCGCCAAGCGTTTGAAGGAGCGCGATCATGACCATTCACTGCACGGTATCGAACCATGTCGCGACGATCACCCTCGATCGGCCCGAAGCGCTTAACGCGCTCGACCTTCAGAGTCTTCAGGAGTTACGCGCCGCGTTGTCGGCGGCGCGCGACGACGACGGCATCCGCGTGATTGTCTTGACGGGTGCGGGGCGCAAGTCGTTCTGCGTAGGCGCGGACCTGAAGAACACACTGCCGCCGTCGACGAGCTTCAGTTCGTCGTTCGTCAAGTCGATCGACCGGGCCGCGGCCGAGGGTGTCTACGTCCGCCTGATGGACCTGAGTTCGCTGCGCATTCTCAAACCGTTGATCGGCGCGATCAACGGCTATTGCCTGGGCGGCGGGCTGGAACTCGCGCTGCAGTGCGACCTGCGGATCGCATCGGAGAACGCAGTGTTCGGTTTGCCCGAGGCGGTCGTCGCTAGCATCCCAGCCGTATGCGGTATTCAGGCCCTGCAGAAGGCCATCCCCTCGGCGATCGCGATGAAGATGCTGCTGACCGGCGCGAAGATCGACGCGGCCTACGCGGCGCGCGTGGGTCTCGTGTCGGACGTCACAGAGCCCCATGCACTGATGGACAAGGCGCTCGAACTAGCGGGCGCCATCGCAGCGAACGGGCCGCTCGCAGTGCAGATGATCAAGAAGATCGCGGAGACCAGCAGCAACGTGCCGCTCACGCAGGCGATCGAATTCACGGAGCTCGCGTGGGGCGCGATGCGTGAATCGGAAGATCGCGTGGAAGGGCGCAAGGCGTTCGCGGAAAAACGCAAGCCGTGCTTCAAGGGGCACTGAAGGGTGTCACGACTGCTCGTCGCAGGTGGACAGCAGCCAGTCGCGGAACGCGGCGAACTCCGGGTTCGCGAGATGCTTCGGCGGATAGACGAGGTAGTAGGTAAAAGCGCCCAGGTCGAGCACATACGAGAAAGGCATGACGAGCGTGCCTGACCGCAGTTGATCCGCGACCAGCACGCGCTGCGCGATCGCGACGCCGTGCCCCTGCGTCGCCGCGAAATAAGCGAGGATCGAGCTTTCGTAACTGAGTCCGGAGAGCGGATTGACGCCGCGCACGCCGGCGGCGTCGAGCCACTTCGCCCAGTCTTCGCGGCGGGCGAGCGAATGCAGCAGCGGCACGTTGCGCAGGCTCGCCGCGCTCGCGTCGGTAAGGTCGGGATGTGCGCGCAGGAACTCGGGGCTGCACACGGGGACGAGTTCGTTCGGCACCAGCCGGTCCGATCCCACATCCGAGGATGGCGTATGCGAGAGCCTGATCGCCGCATCCACGTTTTCGGCATTGAAGTCCACCGCCTGCAAGGACGTAGTCAGGCTGACCTCGATATCCGGATGTTCGCGATGAAACGTCGAGAGGCGCGGAAGCAGCCAGTTCATCGAAAACGTGGTGTAGGCGCGGATCTTCAGCGTGCGGCGGCGGCGCGCTTCAGTGAGATTGATGGTGGCCGTGCGCATGGTTTCGAAGCCACGCACGATGTCGGTTAGATAGCGCTCGCCCATCGGCGTCAATGCGATCGCGCGATGACCGCGCTCGAACAACATCACCCCGAGCTGGTCTTCGAGCAGCTTGATCTGCCGGCTGACCGCTGCAGGTGTGACGTTCAACTCGTTGGCGGCGAGCTGCACGCTCAAGAGGCGTCCGCAGACTTCGAAGGCGCGGAGTGCGTTGAGTGATGGAAGGGTTCGCATCGGAAAATGGTAGCACGGGCATTGCTCGCGTCGAGCCGGGGACGATACCGGTAAACGCCTGGTTTCGCTTCAGGAAAAGTTAAGCGAGACGCGAGGAAATGTCGTTTGTCGGACCAGGTCACGCGACGTATCGTTGATTCAAGGGTTCTGCGCGCCGTCGACAAGAGATGAAGCGCATCCCGCGATACTCAAGGAGACAAGGATGCTCGACGGTGTACGAATTCTCGCGTGGGGCACACACACAGCGGTGCGGCTCAGCGCGACGCTGCTCGAACGGGCCGGCGCTCACGTCGATGTGAGCGACGCGCAGCGGATCGACGCGTTTGCCTACGACGCCGTCGTGGTTTCGTCGGACTTCAGTTCGGGGGCGCAGCGCAGCTTCATCGCGGCGCTGAAGGCCGCGGGCAATCACTTGGTGTGCGACATCACCGCGACCGGTCCGCAGGCCTCGCGCGCCGGCGTTCAATGGAGCGACGCGCAGATTCAGGCGATGACCGGCCTCATGGACACGACCGGCTTCGCGAACGGGCAGCCGGTGCGCATCGGCGTGCCGTTCACCGAGATCTCGGCGGCGATGTATGCGGCCGCCGCACTCGCAGCGGCCCTGCGCGTCGTGGCCCTGCGTGGCATCCGGCAGCATATCGACGTAACGCTCTTCGGGTGCGCGGCGAGTGCGCTGACGACGTTCCTGCCAGCCGCGTTCGCGAGGGGTCAGGCGGGCCGGGTCGGCAATCGTCACCCGGCGTGCGCGCCCTGGAACGCGTTCAGGACGAGGGACGGCTGGATCCTCATCTGCACTAGCACCGAAGAGCAATGGCGCAAGCTCAAAGGTGTCGCGGGGATTGCGCAACTCGACGACGCGCGCTTCGCTTCGCTGGCCGGCCGTGTGCGCCACGTCGACGCACTCGATGCGCTCATCGAAGCATGGACCACTACGCTGTCCACCGAAGCCTGTTCGCGCCTTTGCGAGCGGATCGGCGTGGCGGCGGGGCCGATCGTCGGCATCGGCCAACTGCCGCGCGAGCCCAACTTCCGCATGCGTCATGCGGGCGCGGCGGTGCGCATGGAAACGCATGGCGTCGATGCCAACTCCTATCGCGATGTGCCGGTGTTTCGCGCGGCGCCGTTGAGCGGCGTCGCAAGCGCACTCGAACCGCTGCCGCATGCCGTCACCGGCGACGATGCGGGACCGCTTGCCGGCGTCAAGGTGATCGAGATCGGCCAGTACACCACCGCACCGCTCGTCGGCAAGCATCTGGCCGCGCTCGGCGCGCAAGTTGTGAAGATCGAGCCGCCGGATGGCGAAGTCGCCCGCGCATGGACGCCGGGGCAGGGCGGCACGAGCTATTTTTTCGCGCTCAACAACACCGACAAACAGACCCTCGCGCTCGATCTGAAACACGAAAAGGACCGCGCGTATCTGCGCACGCTGCTCGCGGATGCCGACGTCCTCGTCGAAAACCTGCGGCCCGGTGCGCTCGCAAAACTGGGCTTCGACCGCACAGCGCTCGCGGAAATCAACCCACGCTTGATCTATTGCTCGATCTCGGGCTTCGGCATGGAGTCGGCGTATCCGTCGCGGCCCGCGTTCGATACGGTCATCCAGGCGATGGGCGGACTCATGGACCTCACACGGAGCGATGGCGTGCCGGTGAAATTCGGCGCATCGGGCGCGGACATCCTCGGCGGCCAGGCCGCGTTGCTTGCAATCGTTGCGAGCCTCGCCAGCCGCGCGGGTGGGGCCGGCACGTTCATCGAAATTTCGATGCAGGACGTGGCCGCGTGGTGCTCGCTTTTCGCGACGGGCAACCCGGAAGCTGAGGGGCGCGCGGTGAGGTGCAGCGACGGGCACGTATGGGTCGAAGGCGGCGCGCCGGACGGCGACGCGAAGTTTGGCGTTCTCACGCGGCAACGCGCAGTGGCGAGTCTGGGAGCGCAGGGTGTTCGCGTCGTGCCGGTCACCCGCGTGCACGAACTGCTCGACGACGCCGATTTCCTCGCCGACGTGCAGAGCGTCGCGCGCGATCCGGGCGGCGCGTTCTGGCCGGTCCTCAAGGTGCCGTACCGGCTTTCACGGACCCCGGCGCGCGTGCGCGCGGTGCCGGGCGCGCCTGAGCGTTTGACCGGGTCCGAGGTACCCGCCATCGACGCTGTGGCCGCACATGAACTGCATACCGATTGATTCCGGCGGCTTCGGCCTGCCGGCAAAGTGCCAGCATTTCCCGGCGCACCACGTCGTTCACTTTCACCAACACGAAGGAGCTGAATCATGTCGCAATCGAATAATGGCAAGGTGTGGTTCATCACCGGCGCATCGCGCGGCTTCGGCGCGCTGATTGCCGAGCGCGCGCTCGGGCGCGGCGATCGCGTCGTCGCTACCGCGCGCAAGCCGCAGACAGTCACCGACCGCCTCGGCGAACATCCGAACCTGCTCGCGGCGAAGCTCGATGTCACGAACGAATCCGATGCAGCGGCGGCCGTGCAGCAGGCACTCGCGCGGTTTTCGCGTATCGACGTGCTCGTCAACAACGCGGGCTATGGCCTGCTCGGCGCCGTCGAGGAATCGAGCGACAGCGAAGTAAAGGCCGTCTTCAACACCAACGTTTTCGGCCTCTTGACCGTAACGCGCGCCGTGCTGCCGCAGATGCGCGCGCAAAAAAGCGGCCACCTGATCAACATCTCGTCGATCGGCGGGTACTCCGCGTATCACGGCTGGGGTGTATACGGCGCGACCAAGTTCGCGGTCGAAGGCTTGAGCGAAGCGCTCTCGAGCGAACTGGCGCCGCTCGGCATCTATTCGACCGTGGTCGAGCCCGGCTTCTTCCGCACCGACTTCCTCAACGACGATTCGCTCGTCTCAACCCGGCTGCAAATCGACGACTACGCGCAAACCGTCGGCGCGATGCGCGACTTCGCGGCAGGCGCGAACCATCAGCAGCCGGGCGATCCCGCGAAGCTCGCCGAAGCGATCCTCAGGCTCGCCGACAGCCCCTCGCCGCCCGTGCGCCTGCCGCTGGGATCGGACACAGTCGCGCGCATCGAGGAGAAGAACCGTTTCGTCGAGGGCGAACTCAACGCTTGGCGCGAGCTTGCGCTTTCGACGGATCACGCGTAATCGAGCCCATTCGTCCGGGGGCGCGCAAGCTTTCCTCTCGAGCCAGCACTTTGCGCTCAAGCGGCACCTGCTGCGCATTTCGCTTTACCGCAAGCAGCTCGCCGCGCGCTTCGACGCGTGGCGTCTTTTCACCGGCGTCACCCGGAATCCGTCGACTGTTTTTTGAACAGTTGCCATGTCTCGCCTACATCGCGTCCAGCGGAGCCAAGTCGACAACGCCACCGCCGGCAATATCCGATGACTTGCCGACGGACCCGAAGGGGATGAATGACTGTTGTCCCCTTAAAAGCTGTCGAAGAGTCGACGTCTTGTCCAAAGTCCGGAGTGGGTCGAAATATCTCATTCGTCACGCAGTCCGGACGTATGCGTCGAGCCTATTCCATGGGTGGTTCATTTCGTATCACCAGTTCCATGAACCCTGAAGATAAGTCGCGCTCCCGGGAGAAGCGATGTTCGGGAAGGAGAGCTAGCAATATCTCCGCGGTTGTACGGACCGTGCAACCGCGTCCCACATGACCACCGAACACTCGACCGCGCGGGTCGGCAACCGACATGTGCAGATGCGCTCCATCAGATGATATGGACCCGGCGAGCGTCAGGATTTCCAGATCGTCGCGCAGCTCAGACGGATCCTCGTTTCCGGCAAATCGCAATTGAGCAACGCTGAGGCTCCCGATGCCCTGGATCACGAAGGCCGCTTGCACCTTGACCTGACGCAACACTTCTTCGAGGGCGACACGCAGATCGTCGCCGGGAAAGAGACGCAAAGGATGTGCTTGCATCGCGCGGTTCCAGATTGGGGCTTGGTGACAGGTTGAGGCGGATTGAGCTCAGCCACAATTGTGCGCCAGCTTTCGCGCATAACAGCCGTCGTAGGCCTCGATGGCTTTAGAAGCAGCCTATTTGATCGATAGAATCTATTATTTATACTATATTAATAGTACGGGTTTATACTTACTTCCGTTGTCGCCGCAGCACACTGCACGACACCTAAAAATCGCCGTTCGCGGTCAACAACTGGAGGTTTCGCCATGCTCAGGTCACTCATTCCCGCCCTCGCTCTCGCTTCGGCCCTGGCCGCGCCAGCCGTATCGTTCGCTCAATCGAACGAGCCTGTCACCCGTGCGCAGGTGCGCGCCGAACTCGTCCAACTCGAGAAGGCCGGCTATCACGTGGGCGACGGCGACCACACTACCTATCCGGCTGGAATCCAGGCCGCCGAAGCCAGGGTGGCTGCGCAGAACGGCGCGGCAAGTGGTTACGGTGGTGTCGCAAGGGGTTCGTCGGAAGCAGGACGCCCGGCCGCGCCGATGGCCGACTGGAACGCGGTCTACAGCCACCATTAATGCGCTGGTTTCGGACGCGCGGGCAGGCTGCCAAAAGTATCTCGCCCGAGCATCGCAGTCTGAGCGCGCAGCGCCCCGGCTCAGCCACACCGCGACCGCGCTTACGAAACGCAATAAGCAGTTTCGCACCCGACAACTAATACCGGAGGTTTCACCATGAACATCAAATCACTCGTTTCCGCCGTCGCGCTCGCGTCGGCCCTGGCCGCGCCGGCCGTATCGTTCGCTCAACAATCAAACGGGCCGGTGACGCGTGCGCAAGTGCGCGCCGAGCTCGTCCAACTCGAAAAGGCCGGCTGGCGCCCCTCCATGGGTATGGGAAACAACCCGCATTACCCGGACGGCATCCAGGCTGCCGAAGCCCGGGTGGCGGCACAAAACGGTGGGGCGAGCAGCTACGGTGGCGTGGACAGCGGTTCGTCGGCCTCCGGCGCCTCCGCAGCAGTCCGTGCTGGAGCCAATGACGGCATGAAGTCGATTTACTCCGGTTCCTAAACGCCGGGTTGACGAGTGGCCGGCAGGGTGACTGGTCGCAAGACACCGTCTGCTCAGGCGTGCACAGATTCTGAACGCGTTGGCAGACAAGGTCCTGCTCGCGGCAATGCTTCTGGCCGCCGGCGTCGTCAAGCGGTCGCAGCACTGGTATGAAGTGAAATACAGCATAAAAGGCCGCGGGGATGAGCGTCACGATCTATCACAAGGGTGTCTCGCCAATTTCTGCCGCAACGATCTGGGCGATCGACGGCGACTATCTCCCGGTTGAGTGGACGGTGCTCCTGGTGTCACTGTTGTCGGCTGTGACGTTCGTCATTGCGATGCGCCTGGCTCCCAGCAGGAAATGCGTCGGCCGCGCGTCGCTTGATACCGTGATGAGCCACCAATGTGGTCAGAGCGCACAAAACCACGCGGCCTGCGATGACTTCGCTGCCGGGCCAGACGATGCAGAACAACAACGCTTCGCTGGCGCCCCGGTCCTGGCCAGGTAGGCGAAATCAGGTGCGGAGATTTCCGCACTTCAAAGGTCTTACAGCGGCCGTCATCCCTCCCCGCGTGGCCTTCCGGTGGCAGCACGGCCGTCATCCATTCAAGCAATGTGACGCGGCCCGGCGGGGATACGTACTCAATAACTGTGCTGCATGCCACTGGGTTGGACGGCACGCGTCGCGTTATATCGCGATGGTGGGATCAGGGCGACGCGACAAGGCGCGCCGCGTCGCTACCTCGCCAGTTGGTCTTGCTGCTGAGATGCCAGACGTTCGCTGGCGGCGCATTCAGCCAAACTGTTTTGATGCGGTGCCAACACAAGCCTATAGGGGCTGTAAATGGGACTCTCGGTTGATACGTGAACTGCACAAGACGTCGAGCCCGGTCCGCGTAAAGGAGTTCGGCGAAGGCCGCAACCGTTGGTTCGACGACGCCAGACGAAAGCGAACGAAACGGTAATCCGGAGACAATAATCGTCTTCGCTGGCAGTTCTTGCAGAACCGAAACGTTCTCATGGAATGGGCCGCCGACCACACGCGCCTGCGGGAATCGCCCCCTCAGTTCGGCGGCCAGTTGATCTCCGAGCTCGAATATGATCAGCCGCGCTGTCGGGTGCCGGCGCACGAGGGAGTCCGTCACGACTCCGGTGCCAGCTCCCACCTCGACGATCGCCTCGAACGCCTCAACGCCATCAGCCATGGCATCGGCCAGACAACGCGACGAAGGAGCCACTGCGCCTACGGTTGCAGGGCTTCTTAACCATTGCTTGAGGAAACTCAGGTTCATTCGGAGAAGGAACACGACGTGCCCAGTCGTGATGCAAGTGGGGAAACCGCTTCGAGCATACCAGGAACTAGTTAACGCGAAACAGACAGAGCGATTACAGATTTGCAATGAGGACTTTCTATTCCGAGACTAGCCGTCCGTTGTGAAGAAAAGTCGGAGGGGCGGCCGTGGCTCGGAATTGCGCGTTGGCGAATTCCAACGCGGCCGCTCGCGACGGGCGAAAAGTGGCAAAAATTGCACAGCGTCGGTGCGCACGAAAAAGGGCGCATCCAAGCGGCAATATATCGGTCGATTTTTCTTAAGTATCCTTTTCAGAGTGCCGTTAACCCCACTAGTTCTACCGGCGAGGAGCCACGAGCTCCCCACCCCGCACGCAACCGGGATACAAGAGATGTCCATAGAGCAGGCAAAGCCTCGTCAATCGTCCGAAGGCGCGATGATCGCCGAGTTGACCCGCGAAGTGCGCAAGATATCCAGGGATAAGATCGCCGATATCGACCTGATCAACCGCGAGGCGACCTATCTGGCAATCAACGCATTGATCGAAGCTGCTCGCGCGGGAGAAGCGGGCCGCGGCTTTGCGGTCGTCGCAAACCAGGTCAAGAACGTGTCCGGCCGGATCGGGCAACTCACCGGTGAACTCGGTAAGGAATTGGCCAGCATCAGCGAACGTATGGTGACGGAGCTTGAGCGGCAACAAGGCCAGCGTCTGACCGACCTTGCATTGAACATGATAGACGTGATTGACCGCAATCTTTACGAACGGTCATGCGATGTGCGTTGGTGGGCAACCGATGCGGCGGTTGTCGATTGCATGACGACTGGATCGTCGTCGGCCGCCGCGCATGCGGCAATGCGGCTGTCGGTCATCCTGGATAGCTATACGGTATACCTCGACATCTGGGTGCTGGATACCGAGGGTTGCGTCGTTGCGAATGGAAGACCTTCGCTGTTTCCAGTCGTCGATACAGTGAACGCAGCCCAGCATGACTGGTTCACTGCGGCGCTCGCAACGCGGTCCGGCGATGAGTACGCAACCGCCAATGTTGACATGGTCGCGGAATTAAACGGCGCGCAGGTTGCCACCTATGCGACGGCGATCCGCCAGGACGGTGCGAGTGACGGAAAGGTCGTCGGCGTTCTGGCCGTGTTCTTCGATTGGGCCAAGCAGGCGTCGACCGTAGTAAATGGCGTCCGGTTGACCAGTGGAGAACGGGAGCGGACGCGCTGCATGATCGTTGACGCAAGTGGTCGAGTGATCGCCTCCTCCGCAACAGGGGGCCACGAGAGTATGCGCTTCGACCTGCCACCGAACACTGCTGATGTCGGGACCTATCGTACTGCTGGGAGATCGCTTGTCGGATATGCGCTGACACCTGGCTATGAAACTTATCGAGGTATGGGCTGGTTCGGTGTAATCGAGCAACAACCGGCTTGAACACTGTAACCGTGTCATTGGCATGAAGGCCACTGTACGCCACTCGCGTGAAGCAAAGACCGGCCAGGAGCCCGTTCGACGCGCATGCTGCGAGGCCGGCGGTCGTGTTGAGCCGTCCGGCGTCGTCAATTGTGATTCCCGTTCTGTTCCCTTCCTTCCTTTTCCTCGTATGCCTCCCATGCGGCCCGCGCGCGTAGATGCTTACGCTGGTGATCATGTGATCATGTGATCGACGTTCGGCCTCCCTGCGCTGCCATGATCATGTTGGTGGCGTCGGTGTCCGCCAGCATCGCGAGCACCGGCGGCCTCCGTATCGCGATAGGGCGGAAGGGACCCAATCGCCAGGCAGAAGGCGCGGGAATTAAAGGACCGAAAACCTGCGCTCAAGGACGGGCTCAGCGCCACTCATGGCAAGCGCCCTGGCGAGCGTGAGCCCATCCGGGACTCGACTAGCGGAAGCCGTAGACAACGACCTTTTTCCCCTCAAAGCTTTCTTGCACACCTTGCTCGCAATACTGTGGACATTGCACCTTGCCGTCCCCGCTCTCGCCTGACACGGTGACCGCCCTGTAGACGACGGATTCGATGAGCGTCCCGTCGGCGGCGACCACGATGTTCAGATCAGTCTCGACGCCGGCCGGCACGGCTCCGCCAGCGGTGTAGAGGATTTTCATGGTGCCGGTGCAATCGGAGTTCACCGTGTAGGTTCCATTCTGGTTCGGATTAAACGTAGTCTGCCCCCCTTTCGGCAGCCCGCCGATAACCCAGAAGTCGGTGCGCGTAAAGCCGCCTGCGCCGTCGAACGTCACCAGGGCGACGTCATCAAGGATCGACGTAGAGGCGTACGGATGAACCTTATTGTCCGGTCCTATCAATCCAAGAATTTCTCCATGACCGGTAAACCCATACGGTCCCTTCAGGGTTGCGTTCGAGCAAAGGCCGCCGTGGCTGCCGTGGCCGTCGCGGCCGTCGGCCTGCGCGGCGCCACTGAGCAAGAGAAGTGCAACGGCGGTTGCTGACAGAATGCTCAATTGCTTGATCTTCATGATCATCTCCTTATCACCCAATCAGACGCGTAACATCACGGCGCGCAGGGGCCCATTGCCTGGCGGGATGAGGCGCCCAATTCAAACAAATGAAATTAAAAAAGCGGTGCAGTGATACCTGGCTGCCGCTGTTTGTGGAAACAAGCGATAAGCGAAAGAGGGGCCATCGATGAGATCGGCTGTTCCCGCGTGAGATGCGAGAAGGCCTCGGCGTTGGCCAAAGTAATTGACTGGCGAAACGCTTCACCAAGCGGTCATTTTTGCTCGGTGTCGGCAGGCACGTGCAGAAGGGGTGCACGAAAGTCCGCGCAATTGTGACTTCGTGAGTCAGCCACGCTTTAAAGGCGCATGGCAAAAAGGAGCGTAATCCACAATATTTGCAGGTGCCAAATGAATATCGGACAAAAGGCAGGCGCATTCAGAATCGCGCGGTGCGAATGACGGACTATCGCGCGATAGCCGATGACTGCGAAGGCCTCCCCGGTTGGCCAGCACTGGGGCAAGGATGTCGGTTGCGCGCTGGAAACTGCCGTTGATGCGGCCTCCGGTTCATCGTATGCAACGGGTCGGACCGAGCCATCGACTGTTCGGTTTAGTGCGGCCATCAACCGCCATTCGCCCACACCGTTGCTCGGACATTCTGGCGTCGGTTCTACCCAGATACTGTCGAAAAAGTCGCTGTGTGGCGTTTGCGATTCGTTGGCGAAAAAATTGACCTCTCCGGTCGGCCTACAAACCGCTGCCGAACATCGGTTAAGGGTAAGAAGACCCCTGAAAACCTTGCGTGAGAGGCGCTCAGCGACTTTTTCAACACCATCCCCTGGAAGCGGCCATTCAATTCGCTACGTTGAACGTTGCTTCATCGGGGCGGATTCAACCGGCCGTTCACCCCCTCTCGATTATGGCCACTCCTCAATGTCGGGTTCCTCACCAGGTACAACCAAAAGAGACCTCATTCAAGCCTATCGGACCGTACGCCCGACGAGGCTACTTCGCGATTTTGCCTGCGGTAAAGACGGCAGCATGACCACCTGGCACTCCACTTAAAAAACCGAAAACACTGTCCGAATGAACGGGGCCCACTTCTCTGCGCGCAGTTGCAATGCCCAGATGCTGCCCGAATTGAAAATGGTTTGGTATCCTTATGGACTCGGGTTGAGCGTAGCATGAGGAACCGACTTGTTGCCGACGAGTACGCTGAATCGGTTAGCAACGCGCAGCGTCAAAGAGTTACTCCGTTGACCAACCTGATGCTATCCACACTACCCAGGCAGACGTAAGGCCGGCAACATGCGGTAAAGGCCCCGTCCCTCAGTTCAGGTTTCAGCGAGCGAACCAGCGGCAGATCCATTTCGAGCGGCCGTGAACCGCAGGTTTTCCCGTCGGCATTCGGCGTGGTTCGACTTCATTTCGCGATCAAATCAACTGCTGGACCCAGCCAGATCCCACTGCTGCTCGCCGCGGGTATCCTTGGCGACGTTCCACCCTTCCTGCAATCACCCTTGTTGGGAGAGTTGCTCACCGCGACATACATTCCAATTCGCAATACTTGCTTTTGAGTGGGATGCCCGGAGAATTGGCTCGGTGAGCCGTCGTATATTCGGCGCTGCAGACGCGGCGGCGATCGGCATTGCGTTGCTGACGTCAGGCGCTGCAGCGCGGTTCAACTCTGCAAGGATACCGATTGATGCGCCGGCCGCGATCGCTTGCATACGGCGTTGCGCGGAACGCACCGGTCGCGCGGAGCAGCGACCACTCGCGAACGCTAGAAGATAGTGCGCCGTCTACCGAAACGGGACCGTCTAACCATTGAACAATTCGCTACGCGCCGCGTCCATGATCATCGCGACAGCCGGATGACTCACGTGGCGCTCGATCGAAATCGCAAAGAACTCTTCGACGATGGTGTTGATCTGCCCGACCACCCTCAGTTTGTGCTCTGTGTGTAACTGGCTCTCCAGCACGGTTGGCGCGAACAGCAAGCCGCGGCCTTCACGGCCGAACGCCATAGTCATCGCTCCGTCGTCGAATTCGCCGACGATGCGCGGCGAAATTGCATGTGACGCCAGCCAGTGATCGAGTTTGCGGCGCACCGCCGATTCGGTGCCAGGCAGCAACACCGGCAACTGACCGAGCGATAACGGGAAACGTTTCTTGCCGCTTTGGACTAGTGTCTCTGCGCCGAAGCAGCTGAGCGTAGAGCGGCCGAGCCGGTGATTAAACGCCTTGATGTTGACGTCGGCGGGAATGGGGGCATCCGCGATGATCAGGTCGAGGCGGTGTACGGCCAGTTGCGCGAGCAGCGCATGCAGCTTGCCTTCGTGACAGATCATCCGCAGCGACGCCGAAGCGCTCAGCGCCGGTTCGAGCAGCCGGTACGCGATCGCCTTCGGTACTGAGTCCGCGATCCCGACGCGAAATCGCGTTTGCGCGCCGGCTTCGTTCTCTCGTCGCACCGCGCTCTCTAGTTCCGAGCCCAGCGAGAATATTTCGTCTGCGTAGTCGAGCGCCAGTCGGCCCGCGTCGGTCAGCTCGATCGTGCGCCCGCTCTTCCTGAACAGCTTTTTGTCCAGCGCTTCTTCGAGCAGCTTGATCTGGCCGCTGAGCGTTTGCGGCGAGATGTGCAACTGCTCGCCGGCGCGGACGATCCCTCCCGCGTGCGCCGCGACCCAAAAGTAATGCAGATGCTTGTAGTTCACGCCCCCTCCGACAATCAGAAGCTACGGTTTATACGAAGTATTGGCAACAAAAATGCGAATTTTATATTCTCTCGGGTTCGATTAGATTTAAGTCTCGCACCTAGGCGCCAGCGGGCGGCTAACGACAACTGACAGAGGTGACATATGTCTTCGGTTGCGCAATTCCTTCGCTCAAAAGTTTCCCAGACGGTGTGGTCCACCCAGGCGTCCACTTCGGTTTACGACGCGATAGCGATCATGGCGCACCGGCAGGTAGGCGCGCTCATCGTTGCACACGAGGGGCGCGTGGCCGGCATCGTCACAGAGCGCGATTACGCCCGGAAAATCGTTCTGATGGACCGCTCATCAAGGCATACGCCGGTGCGCGACATCATGTCGACGACGCTGCGCTACGTCAGCCCGGAGCAGACGACCGGCGAATGCATGGCGCTCATGACGGAGCACCGGATACGCTATTTGCCTGTGATTGCCGGGGAGCAGGTGATCGGAATGGTGTCGATCGGCGATCTGATCAAGAACCTGGTTGCCGAGCAGGCACACACCATTCAGCAACTAGAGCACTACATCCACGGCAACAGTTTTGAGGCCACTCATGATGGATCGAAGGCGCAACAGGTGGCAAGTTTAACGAGCTAAATAATATTACTGTTCGTAATGTTGTCGCGCGAGTATGGACTACACGCGGACGGGCAGTCCCCTGACTCACCAAAAGAGGCTTTTTATGTTCACGCAATTCGTCAATCAATTTCGACGTGCTGCCGGTGCGGTGACGCGCGGGGCAGCGGCGCTCGGTCTGGCGGGACTGCTTGCCCTCGGCGCCGTGGCGTCGAACGATGTCGAAGCGAAGCGGGTGGGCGGCAGTCAAAGTATCGGGCGCCAGTCGCAAGCGGCGTCGCCGTCCGGACAGGGGCAACGAAACCAGCAAGCCCAGCCGGCGCAGCAGGCCACGCAGGCGCCTGCTGCCGCGGCTGGCAACCGCTGGATGGGCCCGCTCGCCGGCCTCGCCGCCGGCCTTGGAATTGCAGCCTTGCTGTCGTCGTTTGGCCTGGCTGAAGGGCTGGCGCAAATGCTGTCGAATGCGCTGCTTATCGGGCTGGTGATTTTGGCCGGCGTGATGCTGTTCCGCTTTATCGCCAACCGGCGTCGTCCGGATCTCGCGTACGGGCACGGGTCTGCGAACCGGCAGCAATCGAACGGCTCACAATTTCTGAATCAGATCGGGCAAGCGCGGCCTGAAGCGAATCTCCGGACCTGGCCGCGCGCAGCGATGGGCCCGACCGGCGCGGCGAAGGCGCCAGATCCTTCGCTGGGTCCAGACCAGGCCACGTTTGTCGCATCGGCAAAGTCGATGTTCATGCGTCTTCAAGGCGCGTGGGACCGGAACGAGCAGGGTGACCTCTTCGAGTTGACGACGCCAGAGATGTTTGCGCGAATCAAGCAGGATCTGGAAGGCCGGGGCCGCCAGCCGAGCCTTACGGAAGTAACGCAACTCGATGCCGAGGTGCTGGGCACGGAAAGCAGTGCGGATGAAACGCTGGTCAGCGTTCGCTTTTACGGTCAGATTCGGGAGGACGATGCACAGACTGCCCAGCCGTTCCAGGAAATCTGGAACCTGGTCAGGAGCGTACATGGCGACCAGGCGTGGCGACTGGCGGGCATCCAGCAGATAGACCGCTAAAGGACGTCGTTGAAACCGGCAGCGGCTTGCTGCCGGTTATCACGTCGAATATTGCTCGGGCTTCCCATTGACGCCGCATTTTTCCTGGCGCTTATTCAACCGGCCGCCGTTTGATCGGCACCGTAATTCCTTCCGCGATTTTCTCCGGCTCGTCGCGAGAAACGGTCGTTTGTCCCTTGCCCTTTGCTCCGAACTGCGCGGTCGGACAACACCCCGGCTCGCTTCACGCCCTATAAACAGCAGCTCTGGAGCTACGCCGAGGACTGGAGTTGTTAAGGCTTGATCGACGCCTGCCCGTATGCGCTTTCATGCAATCATGGGGAAACACAAAGGGCAGGCGCTGGACAAGTCGAATCGGAACCTGCCTGGAACTTCTGCCGCTGCCCATTTCTGCGCCAATTTCGCGCACTCTCTCGATGGATCGACGTCGCTGAGAGTCGCAAGTTCTTTCAAACAAAAAGCTAACATTACTCTTTGCTTTCATCTATAAAGGCAAAGCATGTTGCGAACAGCCTTGTCTCGCTTCATGTCCTCGGCCCGCTGGCATTGCCAGCGGGCTCTTTTTTTGCAGCAAAACAATGTTGGCGCTTACATACGGTTAGCTTTCATCCAAAGAATTACGTGGTGACAACCCCAATCATTCTTTCACTTGACTTACTTAATATATCACATACTGTATGGGGTGGATCACCGGCGATCGAGCTGGTGACCGGCGGAGAAGCCATTTTGGCCCCGCAAACATCAGGCAGCCAGGCCTAGGAGACGGTTATGAACACGGAGCTACAGGGAGGGGCGTCGTCGTGGAGGGCGTCGCCGTGGGTGCAACTCGTATTTGGTGTGATTTGCATGGCAATGATCGCGAACATGCAGTACGGCTGGACGTTGTTCGTGAACCCGATCAACGAGAAATACCAATGGGGCCGCACCGCGATCCAGGTTGCATTCACGATCTTCGTGGTGACGGAAACGTGGCTGGTGCCGATCGAAGGCTATCTCGTCGACAAGTACGGTCCGCGTCCCGTCGTGGTCGTCGGCGGCCTGCTCTGCGCAGGGGCATGGGCGCTGAATTCGGTGGCGTCATCGTTGCCGCAGCTGTATATCGCGGCCGCGATTGGCGGTGTCGGCGCGGGCGCAGTGTACGGCACCTGTGTGGGCAACGCGTTGAAGTGGTTTCCCAATCGCCGGGGACTCGCCGCGGGGATAACTGCGGCCGGCTTTGGCGCAGGGTCGGCGGCCACCGTCGTGCCGATTGCCAGCATGATCAAGAGCAGCGGCTACGAAGCGACGTTCCTCTGGTTCGGTCTTGGCCAGGGTGTCATCGTTTTCATACTCGGTCTCGCACTGCTCGCGCCGCCGGCCACTCTGCTCGCGACGGCGAAGAGCGCGGTGAAGAGCGTGGTCTACAACGCGACGCCACGCGAAGTGGTTGGCTCACCGGTGTTCTGGGTCATGTACCTGATGTTCGTGATGATGGCTGCGGGCGGCCTGATGGCGACCGCGCAGCTCGGACCGATCGCAAAAGACTTCGGTCTGCACGATTCGCCGGTCTCGCTGCTCGGATTAACCTTGCCAGCACTGACCTTCGCGCTGACCATCGACCGCGTGCTGAACGGTTTGACCCGGCCGTTCTTCGGCTGGATCTCGGATCGCATCGGCCGGGAAAATACGATGTTCATCGCGTTCGCCATCGAGGCGATCGGTATTCTGGCGCTGTCGAAGTACGGCCACACCCCGGTTGCGTTTGTCCTGCTCACCGGCATAGTGTTCTTTGCATGGGGCGAAATCTACAGCCTGTTTCCCGCCACTTGCGGCGACACGTACGGACCGAAATTCGCCGCCACCAACGCAGGGTTGTTGTACACGGCGAAGGGAACGGCCGCGCTGCTGGTGCCGCTTACCAGCGTCGTCACGGCGATGACGGGCAGCTGGCACGCGGTGTTCATGCTCGCGTCCGGAATGGCCGCAGTGGCGGCACTGCTCGCGCTGTTCGTGCTGAAGCCGATGCGTCGCGCCTACGCGGAACGGCACGCTGCGCCGGCTCAGGAGATGCCGTATGCTGCATCGTTCGTCAGTGACCCGGCTCGAATGTCGGCCGACGGCGGTTAGTCCGCGAGGCGGTTGAGCGGTTCCGCTCGACTGTGAGCGCGAGGACCCGGGCACTCCCTTCCTGGCCGGACGCAGACTTGGCACGTCCCCCAGGAGCCGCTCCACCTAGTCAATTCGCAACGGGCGCATCCTCGTCCGCGAGCAATGCCCAACGTTCATGGTCGCGCCATTTCCCATCAATGCGAAGATAGTGCGGTGAGAAGCCTTCCTGTTTGAAGCCCACGCGCCGCACGAGTGAGATTGACGCGACGTTTAGCGATTGGACACCTGCGACACAGTGAATAGCCAGTCTCGGCCGCAAGATTTTGTCCGCTGAATGTCGGGTCCTATGTGGACGGGCACGGTCGCTATCGCGCCCGTACCCGTCAGCGACCGTTCGGCGACGTCGTTCACCGCGATGAACGTCCGCACCGATGAATCGTCTTTCGGCGTGCATAGGTGAACGGCCGTTGCACTTTTCGAAGCCGCCGTCGCAGCTGTGTCGGTTCGAATGTCTGCAACGGGTCATGCGCTGCCGATTACGGGTTTGCGAAGTTCGGGCCGCCTATGCGAATTGCGAGAGGCACTAACACACGCCCCCTCACAGCTTTGCCACGTACATGCTGTAGCGCCGCCTGACCCAAACCGGACTGTCGGAAACTGCTGGATGCAGCTTGAAGCGCCTGAAGCTCGGCGTTGGCGTGACGCCTGATCAATCTCCGTCGTCCCGATCCCACGGGGGCACACCACCGAACGCATCGGCCAGGAAATCGATCATTACGCGGATCTTGGCACTCAGGTGCCGACGACTCGGGTACAACGCGAGTACGTCGATGTCAGGCAAATGGTATTCCGGCAATACCTGAACGAGCCTGCCGGCGCGCAGGTCGTTGCCGACCAGAAACGTGGGTTGCCAGATCACGCGTTGCCCAGCGAGCGCCGCTGCGCGCGCCGTATCGCCATTATTGGAATGCATGTGACAGTTGACCTTCACGGGGTGGGACTTGCCCTCGCTGTCGATCAGTTGCCACTCATCGCCAGTGGCCGCATACGAGTAGCCGATGCATCGCTGCTCGATCAGATCCGATGGCGTTGTGGGGTATCCGCAACGCGCCAGATAGGCTGGCGAAGCACACAGGATATTTCTCGATGTCGCCAGCTTGCGGGCCGCCTGGTCAGTTGAGCCGGCGCGTGAGATGCGAATGGCGAGGTCATAGCCTTCATCGACGATATCGACAACGCGGTCAATCAGCGCAACGTCGAGCTCCACTTCGGGATATTTGCGCATGAACTCGGGCCATAGCGGCGCCAGGTGCAGAATTCCAAAGCTCACAGGCGCATTGATGCGCAGTCGGCCGCGCGGTTCCACCGAGGCAGATGAAACAAGCCCCTCAGTCTCGGCGACGTCGTCGAGGATAGATTTGCAGCGGGCGTAAAAGGTCTCGCCGCCCTCGGTGAGAGAAAGTCGTCGTGAGGTGCGATTCAGCAGGCGCGTCCCGAGATGCGCTTCCAATTCATTCACGTAGCGGGTCACGTTGGCAGGCGACGTCTCGAGCACATCGGCCGCGCGCGTGAAGCTGCCGCGGCTCACCACGGTCGCGAAGACTTCGTAAGCGCGCAGCCGATCCATGGGCTTCTCCGATCATTCACAAATGCTGAATGATATACCCACGTTTTACGCCTTCCTGGGTCTGCGGCTGAAGCCTATATTGCTCCCACGGACCAAGGCATCGGGCACTGGTCAACAAACTGCAGCAGGAGATTGAACATGCAACGCTTGACAGGAAAAGTCGCTATCGTGACCGGCGCCAGTGCGGGAATTGGCCGTGCCACCGCTAAACTGTTCGCAGCAGAGGGCGCGAAAGTGGTGATCGCGGCGCGCCGCGAAGCTGAACTTGAAACGCTCGCAGCCGAGATCGTAAGCGAAGGCGGTGAGGCCGCGTTTTTGGCAGGCGACGTGCAGTCAGAGGACTTCGCGAAAGCGCTGGTCGAACTCGCCGTCAGCCGTTTCGGCCGTCTCGACATCGCCTATAACAATGCTGGCACCCTCGGCGAAATGGGCCCGACCACGAGCGTGTCAGAGGCTGGCTGGTCGGCAGCATTGGCGACCAATCTGACGAGCGCCTTTTTGGGTGCGAAACACCAGATCCCCGAAATGCTTAAGCAGGGTGGTGGATCTATCATCTTCACGTCGACGTTCGTCGGCTACTCATTCGCATTTCCGGGCACGGCGGCATACGCCGCGAGCAAGGCCGGATTGATTGGATTGACGCAGGCGCTTGCCGCCGAGTACGGACCGCAAGGGGTGCGCGTCAACGCCATTCTGCCCGGCGCGGTGGACACGCCGATGTATCGCGACATGAACGACACCGCTGAGTCGCAGGCCTTCGTGACAGGGTTGCATGCGCTCAAGCGGGTCGCACGGCCGGAAGAACTCGCCCGCTCGGTGCTTTATCTTGCGTCCGATGACTCGTCGTTCGTGACTGGTACCGCTTCGCTAGTCGACGGCGGCGCATCGATTACGCGGACCTGAGCTTCCTGGCGGCATCCGACGCTCAAGACGCTTCGTTTAAAGAGATCGTCGACGAGAGCTGGCTGCGTCTCGTCGGCGTCAAAGTTTTAAGCCGCGCGTTGCCATCGATGACCGGTGGTGTCCCGTCAGTTGCCCCTGATGAACGGTGGCGCAAATGGTCCAATGGGGGCGACCTGAGCCGGACATCGTCGGGTCCAGTTCGGCCAGTTTCGGCCGTTGTCTCTCGGTCGAATCGGGACATTCAAATGTCGGCTTGTCCGCATGATTGAGGTGGCAACGACGCCCGGGCATCGGACGCTAAAATTAAACGTAGCGCCGGTCTTTTGCGTGGAACCGATTGTCCGATCCCAATCTATCAACGGCAGGCAACCATGAACACTCACTATGCGTGTTTCGTTCGCCCGGCAGTGGCTGCAATTTGCGTGGCTTTGCTTGCGACGCTCGTCGCGTGCGGCGGAAGTGCCTGCTTTGGCCTCGACGGCTGTAGTGGCGGAAATAGGATGCCAGACGTCACCCTATCCGGCACGGCCGCCACCGGCAATGCGCTCGCCAGCGCGACGGTCGGCGTCAGTTGCGCGCAGGGTTCGGGCTCCACCCTGTCGGACGGCGGTGGGCACTACGCCATCACGTTCAACGCCACGCTTCCCTGCATCCTTACCGTGATCTCTGGCGGCACTAGCCTGCATTCGCTTGCATTTGTCGGCGGCACCTTCAATACGACGCCAGAGACCGAGCTGATGCTGGTCTATCTCGCCTCACAACTTGGCACGACCGAGGCCAATCTGATTGCGGGCTTCCCGAGTAACGTACAGTTCCAGCAAGTGCTGGCGAACCAGGCCGATGTGCTTGCTGCGCAAGCGGCGGTCGTCACCAATCTGCAACAGCACTACGCTCTCACGCTCACGGCATCGGCGTTTCTGACGACGCCGTTTATTGTTGGGCAACCAGGCGTCGACAGCGATCTCGACGCGCTGGCGGCTGCGGGCGCTATCGACGCCAATGGGCTCCCCGCTCAGGCCGCCGTTGCGCTCCTGTCAGCGGCGGGGCGCGCCCATCCGCTCACAGCGACGTCCACACCTTCGTCCGGCGGCGGCAGCACAAGTAGTACTGCCGGCGGCATGATGTGAGGTTTGGCGAGCCGCAGGCCATGGAATCAACCCCAGTAAGAGCCATGATATTCCACGAGCCGTAGATAGCGGGCACGGACGGTATCGAAGCCAAACCAGATAAATTGTGCAGCCCATTGCTGTACATGGATTCGACAGATGAAAGATTGCTCGAGATGCGCGTCTTCAAGGCGGTCGTGGAGGCCGGCGGCTTCACCGCGGCGGCGAGTCTTTTGGGGGGCAGCCAGCCTTTTGTCAGTCAAAGCGTCAACAGCCTCGAACGCAGGCTCGGCGTGCAATTGCTGCATCGTTCGACGCGCAGGCAGCGGCTGACCAATGAAGGCGAGCATTTTCTTTCGTCCTGCAACGACATTCTCGATAGCCTGGAGGAAGCGGAAGCGCAGGTTCGATCCAGTGAGCCGACCGGCAACCTGCGCATCAGCGTGCCTCAAGCGTTTGGCATGGATCAACTGGTGCCCGCGATGCCCGGTTTTCTGTCGTCCTACCCGAAGTTGTGCGTGCATTTTTCCCTGTCGGATTCCCCACGTCAACCTGATCGAGGACAACTTCGATGTCGCAGTCCGCATGGGCCGCCTGCAGGATTCCTCTTTGCGCAGCCGAAAGCTCTGCGACCTGCAACGAATCGTCGTCGCTTCTCCGG
Organism: Paraburkholderia sp. RL18-085-BIA-A; assembly: GCF_046027075.1. Classification (NCBI taxonomy): domain Bacteria; kingdom Pseudomonadati; phylum Pseudomonadota; class Betaproteobacteria; order Burkholderiales; family Burkholderiaceae; genus Paraburkholderia; species Paraburkholderia sp. RL18-085-BIA-A. Next base: position 35,847 of record NZ_JARESU010000050.1, read on the forward strand.
GCTATCTCGCTGCGCACGGCACACCCGTGACGCCGCTCGGCCTGTCCTGACACGCCTGCCTGACCTGGGAGTCGCCGCGCGAGCATCTGAACCAGTGTGTGGCCGTTCATGGTCAACGGCAGGCTCGAGCGAGTCGCGGTGCAGGGTAGTTTCCGCAGCACCGACGGCACAACGCTTTTTCAGCTGTGCGTGGCCGGCGTGGGCATCATGCGCCTGGCCGCGCACCTTGCCTTGCCCGATCCGCAGAGGCGATCTGGTGCCGCTCCTCCCGGAGTACCAGGCCAAGGACGACACCGCGATCCATGTCGTTTATCTGCCCGAGCGCCAACTGGTGCCGCGCATCCGCGCCTTCATCGACTACTTCGTCGAAGTCTTCCGCGAGCCGCCCTGGCAGAAGCCCTAGGCGCCGGGGATTTATATATCGGCGTAATAAATCCTATTGCCCGGCGCGCCTAGATCGGCGATGGGTGTTTCCTTATCGTTAGCGGCGTGCGATCACCGCGATCCCGCCTGCATTCCTGGGTGGTGTGGCAGCGGCCGCGGGCATTGCACTGATCAATTCGGTCGGCAATCTGGCGGGCTTTGTCAGTCCCTATCTGGTTGGCTGGATCAAGGATATGACGCACAGCACCGACATGGGCCTGTATTGCGTGGCAGCCTCGTTGCTTGTGGCGGCCGCCGTTGTGCTGACGATGCCCAGGAGCGTGGTCAACCGTTAAGGATGAGTTTCCGCGGCAGCAATGCCCGAGATATCGAATGCAGCGGTTGCCACCAGCTTTCGTTCCCTCCGGTGGCCGCCGATTCCAGCGGCCGAAAAGCTACCGGGCCATGGCCGGTGCGGTGTCTTTTGCCACTGGCGCATCCACCGACGCAACATCAGCCGCAACATGGGACAGCTTCATCATGCGCGGCTGCAGCAGCAGCGCGACGAGCCCGCTCCAGCCGGTCTGATGCGAAGCGCCGACGCCGCGTCCGTTGTCCCCGTGAAAGTACTCGTGGAATAGTACGAGATCCTGCGACTGCGGGTCGGCTTGCAGCATCGGATAGGCCGCCATCACCGGCCGCACCCCTTGTGCATCTTTAAGAAAGAGCGTGGTGACGCGCCGCGCGAGGTCGTCGGCAATCTCGCTCAGCGAAAAACGCTTGCCCGATCCCGTCGGATATTCGACGCGAAACTCATTGCCGTAGTAGCGATGGAACTCATACAGCGATTCGATCAGCAGGTAGTTGACCGGTATCCAGACCGGCCCGCGCCAGTTCGAATTGCCGCCGAACACGCGCGAGTCCGATTCGGCCGGCTGGTATTGAACGCGCAGGCTCACGCCGTCATGATCGAAGACGTAGGGTGCATCGCGATGCACACGGGACAGCGCCCGCACGCCGTGCCCGGAGAGAAACTCGGCTTCATCGAGTGCGCGGCGCAGCAGCGCAGTCATCCGATGTCCGCGCAACAACGACAGCAGCGTGGTGTTACCCGTGCCCGGTTCGGTCCAGCGCGACACCAGCTTGGCGAGATTCGGCCGATGATCGAGAAACCACGCCAGCCGTTCGCGCAATCCTGGCAGATGACCGTACACCCGATCCTCGAGCACGTGAACGGCGAACAGCGGAATCAGTCCGACGATCGAACGAATGCGCATCGGCACACGGGTACCGTCCGGAAGGTGGAGTACGTCGTAGAAGAATTCGTCTTGTCCGTCCCATAGCCCTGTTCTGCACCCTTCACTGCAACTGACCGCTTCCGCGATATACAGAAAGTGCTCGAAGAACTTCACTGCGATTTCGACGTACGCGCAGTTCGTCATCGCCAGTTCGAGGCCGATCTGCATCAGATCGAGCGCGTAGGAGGCCATCCATGCCGTGCCATCGGCCTGATCGATGCGGCCACCGGTGGGCAGCGGCGAAGACCGGTCGAAGATGCCCACGTTGTCGAGCCCGAGAAAGCCGCCCTGAAAGATGTTGTGGTCCTCGGCGTCCTTGCGGTTGACCCACCACGAGAAGTTGAGCAGCAGCTTGTGGAACATGACTTCGAGAAATTCGTGATCGCCAACGCCCGTCACCTCGCGGTCGAGTTCATACACACGCCATGTGGCCCACGCATGAACCGGCGGATTCGCATCGCCGAACGCCCACTCGTAGGCGGGCAATTGCCCGTTCGGATGCATATAGCGTTCCTTCACGAGCAGCAGCAATTGCTTCTTCGCGAAGTCGGGATCGATCACGGCGAACGCGACCGCATGAAATGCAAGATCCCACGACGCGTACCACGGGTACTCCCACTTGTCAGGCATCGACACGATGTCGCCATTGCACATGTGCCGCCAGTCCGCGTTGCGGCCGTGCCTGCGTGCTCTCGGTGGATTCGGTTGCCCCGGGTCGCCGTCGTGCCAGCGCGTCACGTCGAACTGGTAGTACTGCTTCGTCCATAGCATGCCGGCGAGCGCTTGACGCTGCACGAGCCGCGCATCTGCGTCGGGGATGTCGTGCTGAAGCGCAGCATAGAATTCGTCGGCTTCCGCTTGCCGGCGCGTGAAGAGCGCTTCCATGTCGAGAGGCACGACATCCGAAGCCTGTTCAGGACGCCAGCGCAGATACAGCACCGAGCGCTCATGAGGCCCGAGCTGCAGACACACATGCGCGGCGGCGCGGGTGCCCTTGTCGCGCCGGATTGCCTGCTCGTCGCCGTCAACGAGGTAATCATTGAAGCCGTCCTTGAACGGCCCCGCACCTTCGAAGCCGAAAATGCGGCGCACATTTGTTTCGTTTTCGCAGAAGATCCACTCGACCGGCTGTTGCGCCGACGCCGTCACGATCATCGTTCCGAGCGCAGGGTTGTGGGCGACGACGCACGCACCTTCCTCGGTATTCGACTCCAGCGCGAGCGACGGCTTGCCGGGCTTGCCCGACCACGCCCATCTGTTGCGCGCCCAGAATTGCGGCAACACATGAAGTGCCGCGCACTGATCCGCGCGGTTTTCGACGCTAACGCGCATCGTGATGTCGTCGGGTGTGTGCTTCGCATACTCGACGCAGACGTCGAAGTAGCGGTTATCGTCGAACACGCCCGTATCGAGGATTTCATATTCGGGCTTATCGGCGCCGCGCCGCAGGTTTTCGTCGATCAGATCCTGGTACGGGTACGCAGCGTGGGGATACTTGTACAGCATCTTCATGTACGAATGCGTCGGTGTGCCGTCGAGATAGAAGTAAAGCTCCTTTACGTCCTCGCCGTGATTGCCTTGCTCATTCGTCAACCCGAAGAGCCGTTCCTTGATGATCGGATCGTGCCCGTTCCAGAGCGCGAGCGATACGCACCAGTCGAGCGGGTCGTTGCCGAATCCGGCGATGCCGTCCTCACCCCAGCGGTACATGCGGCTGCGCGCATGATCGTGCGGAAAGTAGTCCCAGGCGGTGCCGTCTTCGCTGTAGTCTTCGCGAACGGTGCCCCATTGCCGCTCGCTCAGATAAGGCCCCCAGCGGCGCCAGCGGTCGAGCTCCGGACCATGGAGCCGGGCACCTTCCGTCGACTGGAGAAGATTGATTGCGCGTAGCGGTGGCATAGAACATCCCGACCCGACATCGACCGTCCAACGTGTTCAGTAGATGAAAGTCTGTCCTTTTTCATCAGCAACGGCGGCCAGACTGTACCGTAATGATAAGCGCCATCGCGCTGCAGCGCGTGAATCGTGGACCAGCCCTGTGTTGCGTACCTGAGCGAATCACACTGCCCGAAGCTTCGATATGGTTGCGGATCTTGCACGCTCCTGGCTTGACCCGTAGCGCACCTGTGGCCGCGGCACAGGCCGCCGGCAGGCCGCTCGTGGCGCTTGAATCGACCATCATCGCTCACGGCATGCCTTTTACCCGGAGAATGTTCGCACGGCATGCGAAGTGGACGCCTTGATCCGCCATGTGGAATATATCCGCCATTGCCCTCACCGCCATTGCAGCCGTAGCGGTGCGCCCGCACTTTTCGCCCGCGTCGCAGGGACGCCTGTTTGTAGTGCGAGGATTGCGGGCCGTCATGGGTGTGTCCGCCTGTCACGTTTCTTTGCGCGCCACCCTTCATGAGCCCCGAGGGCGGCTTGTCAAACGAATTTGAGCGCCGTTTGCGCGTGGCTAGTTATTTTCGTTATGAATCTCGACCGAGAATCGCGTGTTGTCCTGGTTGCATTGCTCATTTACTGCATTTGGTGAGTTAGAAACTGGCTTGCCGGCGATCTTCAGCATATGCAGGTACGGATCAAGCGGCCCGACTTGCCCGATCACCAGCACTGGAAAGCGCTTTTTTTCTATTTTGATGTACCCGTACTCAATCGAGATATGTGACGCAACGTACGTATCAATCAAGTCTTGGTATACAGGTCGTGTCGACACGTTGACCCTGTAGTGGACCCCATACCAGTCGTCCATGTCCTTTTTCTCGCGGTCAATTCTGTGACACTGGAGTAGCATTTTCTTTATATGAGCCTCGTACGCTTTGTGAGCACCGTTCGCTTTGGTTGTCAGGGGTGTGAGATTTTCGTCTCTGTCACCTTGTCCTCCCATCTCTTCGTTCAGTAAGTGACCAGCTATCCAGCCTTTCATATGGCTATCATCCGCTAGTGCCGCCATGAACGGGCGCAAGCTATTGCTGTTGGTTTTGGTGCCGAGTCTGTAATAGCTCGATACGTTGGATTGGTCAGGGCCGAGCACTGCTTCCATCCACGTCCCGCTCTGGATTTGCGCGTTCTCGAACGTTTGGGTTAGAGGCGGGCCATACGTGTCCCTGACAAGTCCGACGGGAAGTTGCTCGATTATTGAGCGTCTGCTGCTCGTGATAGTTTTTCTGAAAGCCAAGAGTCTTCTCCTTTGATCCGTGGACTTGCACAACACGTGCTGCACGCGGCCCTCGAATTTCTCCTGTTTGCTCGCGCGCCTATGAACCATCCGACCGTCACGCCCGCTCGCCGCAGGATCGATCTCATGGTGAACAACACCGAGACCACCCCACTTATTCCTTATGCACGATCGCCCGTTTGGATGTCGCGCAAACGACGAAAACCCAGCGCATGGCCGGGTTTCCGTCTTCAAAGGTTGACCGGGTAGTCCGGGTTTAGCAGATGACTTCGACCGTTTCACCGAACGGCGCCTTCCTCGCGCGCGTGAGCGGCGTGGTCGACGCCCACCACCTCTTTCGAAGATGTGCACCTGCGTGACATGCGTCTCGGCGGCAGCCGGAGGCGCGACCACTTCTCCTTCTGCCGCCAGCTTTGCAAATGTCCCTTGGACCTCGCAAGCTGCCGTGGAAATAGTCGTGGCCCGAAGGGCGGTTCAGGGTCGAGCCGGTCGCCATCGGACTCAGTACGGCCGCTTTGAGACGCTCAAATCGAAGCGTAGATTGCCCACACCTAAGACTGCCGACCATCTCTTAGGCGCAGCGAATCAGCAGAGTGTCAAAGTTCCGAACTCGCGAATGCTGAAACAAGATATTCGATCAACATCCTTACCCTCACCGGCACTCGACGGCCAGCCGGATAAACAAGATGAATGGGCACGCGCTCGGGCTGCAATTCGGGCAGCAGCACCCGGACCTGGCCGGACCGGATCTCTTCCGCCAATAGCCAGAATGGCGCCTGAGCAATGCCAAGGCCGCAAAGCACAGCCGCGCGGATGTGCTCGGCATCACCGGTCAGCAACGAGCCGTGCGGAACGTATGAGACGGCCTCCTGCTCGACTTTGAGTGACCAGGGGTAGCGCTCACGCCCTTTCGCAAAAACGATGCAGGTGTGCTGATCGAGGTCCGCAAGCCGGACCGGCACACCCTTTGCGGCCAGATAACCGGGGCTCGCCACGAGCACGAAATCTGTCTCGGACAACTTTCTGGCGGTGAGCGAGGAGTCGACGAGCCGACCATGACGGACCGCCAGGTCGACACCGTCGCCAACCAGGTCGACATGCCGCTCCGATACCGACAATTCGATCACGACGTCGGGATACTGTCGAAAAAAATCGGGGAGTAGCGGCGTAATGCAGAGCCGGCCGTGTGCTGGCGCGGTATTGACCCTGACCACGCCTCGTGGCGATCGCTGTCGATCGCCTATGGACGATTCGAGCGCGTCGAAGTCGTCCACCAGTTGCCTGGCCGACTCGTAGAACGATTGTCCTGCTTCGGTAATCACGACCTGGCGCGAGGTCCGCAAAACAAGTTGCGCGCCAAGATGCCGTTCCAGCGCACCGATCTGCTTGCTGACGGCTGGTTGTCCAATTCCTTCCTCTCGCCCGACGGCGGAAAAACTCCCGCATTCGACAAGACGTACAAACAGACGAATCGCGTTGACTCTATCCACCCACGTCACCTGCATCAATTCCGGAATGGAATGGATGGTATGCCATGACTCCGCGTTTCGGCAATGGATGAGATTGCTTATGTTACGGGCTGTGCAAACAACGACACCGAAACAGAAGGAGCTGAGCGATGAAAGCGATTTGTGTAACACCTGGCCGCGAGCTTGAGGTTCGCGACATCCCGACACCGACCGCGCCAGCGCCGGGCCATGTGCTGATCGATATGGATGCCTCGGCGATCAACCATGGCGACAAGACTTTCCTGCGGACGCCTACAGCGGCCGGTAACGCGTTCTCGCTTGGTCAGCATGATGTCTGGGGGGCGTCGGGAGCAGGGCGGGTGGTCGCGGTGGGAGCAGGGGTCCCAACAGAATATTCGGGCAAGCAGGTGGCGGTCTACCTGTCGCTCGGCAGAAGTCCGGAGAGCGTTGGGCTTTGGTGTGAACGGGCGCAGGTGCCTTATTCGACTTGCCTGATCCTGCCGGAGCATGTTCGTGCCCGCGACTATTGTGGCTCGCTCGTCAACGTGATAACGGCCTACGCCTTTCTCGAGGAGATTGCCGAAGCGGGCCACAAGGGAGTCATCGTCACGGCCGGGAATTCAGCCACCGGTCATGCTTTTGCTGCCCTCGCCCGTAGTAGAAAGTTGCCCGCGATTTTCATGGTGCGCACCGAGGAGGCACGTGAGGGGCTATGTCGTTTGGGCGTGGAGCACGTCATTGTCACCAGCGAGGGCTTCACCGATACGCTCAGCGTGTTGTCCGCCGAACTGGGAACGACGGCGGTATTCGACGGCGTCGGCGGCGATCTGCTGACGAGAATAGCGCCGGGCCTGCCCATGAATTCGACGGTCTATTTCTACGGCATTCTGGGAGGGGCCGTTCCGGTTTCCATTCAGTCCGCGCTCTTCATGATGAAGAACCTGACCTTGAAACGATTCAGCAATTTCGAAAGCCGGACGGTGAAGGATCATGACAAGCTCGTTTCTGCTCTCGAAGCGCTTGAGTGTGTGATTGACGATCGAATGTGCAGGACCAGAATTGGGAAGGAGTTCCGTCTCGATCAGGTCGAACTGGCCATGGCTTACGAATCGCTCGATGGTGCCAAGGCCGTCTTGCTAACATAAGTTGCTTGGGGTTTGGCCGCGTTAGATGCGATTCGCAATTCACGCCCTGGTGAAACCTGTATGAGAGCCCTTCGCAGTTCAGCCGTGAATATGCTCGCATGTTCGGCACGTCTCCGAAACGTGATGCGACGGCCCTGCAGGCTGTGCTTCGGGAAGGTCGTGCTACGACGAACGCTTCGGAAGCATCCGTCAGTCAGCGAGCTCTATAGACCGTAGGGAGGTCAAGAGCAGCGCAACGAGAAGACTGAGGCTTTTCATGTGTTGATCACGCTGTTCTGTGCGCTGGGTCTGATCACGCGCATGCATCAGGAAGGCGCACGCGATGCGGCGCGCGAGGCGATGGCGGCGCAGAGCTGAGGAAAGCCTGCGCCGAATGCGGGGCGGTTCTGCTGGACAGGAAGCGGGCCACCTGGCGGCGGTCCGCGTTTCATTCAATCCGGAAGCAGGCCGCGCTCAGGGGCGCAGCAGATCGAAGCCGGCCAGCACCACGACTCCGCTGACGACGATCAGCGCCACCGAGTGCTGTCCGACATAAAGCAGGCCTGCAGCCGACCAGCTCGTCAGAGCGAATGCGGCAATACGTTTCATACTCAATAAGTTCAGGTTAAGCCCGGTTTCAGAAGCCCAAAGCAACGGCCAGCAAACCGCTGGCCACGCCGCAGACCGCCACCGCCAGCGCCACCACCGTCAGCACGCGCCTCGGGAACGAGCGGCCGAGCATGGCCATCGACGGCACGCTGATCAGCGGCAGTGTCATCAGCAATGCGCCAGCGGGACCGGCTGCCATGCCGAACGACAGCATCGCCTGGATGATCGGCACTTCGCCGGCGGTTGGAATCACGAACAGCGTGCCCGCGATCGACAGCGCAACGATCCACACCAGGCTGTTGTCGATGTTCGGTCCGATGTGCGGAAACAGCCACGCGCGTGCCGCGCCGAGAATCAGCACCAGCGCGATGTATTCGGGCACGAGGCGCAGCGTCATCCTGCCGAGAATCTTCACCCAGCGCGTGAAAGCGGTGCCGGGGTCGTCGGCGGACACCAGTTGCGAAAGGGCTTCGCGCGACGCTTCGGCTTCTTTCGGCGTGACCATGCGGTTCACCAGATAGCCGAGGCCGAACACCATCACGACGCCGAGCGCGAGCCGCAAGCCCATCCACTGCCAGCCGAGCACGAAGCCCATGAAGATCAGCGTGGCCGGATTCAGCGCAGTGTTGCCGAGCCAGAACGCGATCGCAGCGCCCGGCGCCGCCTGGCGCGCGCGCAAACCGGCGACGACCGGGGCCGCACAGCAGGTGCACATCATGCCCGGCAACGACATCAAGCCGCCCTTCACCACGCTGCTGAAATCGGTGCGGCCGAGTGCGCGCGCGACCCATTGCGGCGGAATCAGCGCCTGCACCGCCGAGCCGAGCAGCAGGCCGAGCACCATGGCTTGCCAGATCGCTTTGCCGTACGCGAGCGCGTAATCGATCGCGGCTTGCCACGACGCGTCCGGCGCGCTCGCCGACGTGCCCATCAGGATCGACTTGCCGATGGAGTGCTGGCTCGCGGCGACGAATGCGCGGTTGTAGTACGGGAACCACTTCACATAGAAGAGGCCGACGACGGCGATCAGCAGGAATACGACCCAGCCACGAGTGACACGAGGTTGTCGAAGGGTTGATTGCATGAAGGTCTCAAGCGATGGTTTTAATCAGATGACAGCCGGCGCGCGGCTGTCGAGCCGCACAAGCAGTGTTTTTGCCTGCTCGACGACATCGGCGTCGTTGGGGCGGAAAGTCAGTTGCAGCGCATGCGGCAACTGCGCGAAATGCTGATGGCTGCTGCGCGCGTACGCCGGATCGTAGTGCCGCTCGATCAGCTCGTGGGCCAGTTCGGCGCGCCGGTTTTCGTCGACGAGCCGCTGCCAGCCCGTGACGCGCTCGCGGCTATGCAAGCCGATCATCCGCTGCAGTTGCGCTTTCAACGCTTCGGGGTCGTCGAACAGGTGCGCATAGTCGTGCAGCAGGTACGTCGCGCGATCTTCGCGGCTCGACAGCACCGTCACACACGCACCCTGATGAAACGTTTCCAGCAGCGCGAGCGGCAACGCCACTGAACCGATGCGCCGGCTCTCCGCTTCGACGAACACCGGCCGGCCAGGATCGAACTCGCGCAGCGCGCTCACGAGCAGCGTGTCGAAACGCTTTTGCGAGGGCTGCGGCACGCCCGCCCAGGCGCCGAGCAGCGAGCCGCGATGCGCGGCCAGCGCTTCGAGGTCGAGCGTCTGGGCGCCCGCCTGGTCCAGGGCCGACAGCAGACGCGTCTTGCCGCTGCCCGTTGGGCCGACCAGTGCAATGTAGGTGAAGGTTGTCGGCAGCGTTTCGAGCGCGGCGAGCGTGGCGCGCCGGTAGCTCTTGTAGCCGCCGTCCAGTTGACGCGCCTGCCAGCCGATCATGTTGAACAGCGTCGTGACCGAGCCCGAGCGCTTGCCGCCGCGCCAGCAGTAGATCAGCGGCCGCCAGTTGCGCGGCCGGTCGGCGAAGGTCGTTTCCAGATGATGCGCGATGTTGCGCGCGACCAGCGCCGCGCCGATCCGTGTGCCTTCGAACGCCGACACCTGTTTGTACGTCGTGCCGACCAGCACGCGTTCTTCGTTGCTGAGTACGGGCGCGTTGATCGCGCCCGGAATGTGGTCTTCCGCAAACTCGAGAGGGGTGCGCACATCGATGATTTCATCGAAATCACCTGCTTTTTCGAGGCTGACAAGAAGGTTTTTCAAGGGATCAAGACAAAACGGGTCGGCGGGAAGAGTGAAATTATCGCATGCGCGGCCGAGGCGGCCCGCCGACGCGCGCGGGACGACGCGTGCGGCCGGAGCTCCCGCGTGACACGCGCTTCTCGTCCCGTGCGTCGGTGCACGCCCTGGCGCGGCGTCCGCTTGCGCGTCAAACGACTTCGACGCGCCTTTCTCCGCCGACCATTTCGCCGATCACGCGCGCGTCGCCGAATCCGTCTGCATGGAACAGCGCGAGCACTTCGTCGACCGCTTCGGGCGCGCACGAAACCAGCAGGCCGCCCGAGGTTTGCGGGTCGGTTAGAAGCGAGCGCGCCGTCGACGGCAGCGTCGCGGGCAGCACGATATCTTTACCGTAGGCGTCCCAGTTCCGCCCCGATGCGCCAGTAAAAATGCCCGCTTCCGCGAGGCCGACCACGTTCGGCAGCCACGGCAGGTCCGCGTAACGCACGCGGGCAGTCAGATTCGAGCCGCGCGCCAATTCGAGCGTATGCCCGAGCAGCCCGAAGCCGGTGATGTCCGTGAGCGCATGCACGCCGTCCAGCCTCGCCAGCTCCGCGCCGGGGCGATTGAGTTTGGTCGTCGCGCCGATCATCGCGGCGTAGCCGGCGGCGTCCAGTTGGTCCTTCTTCAGCGCCGCCGACAGAATGCCGACGCCGAGCGGCTTGCCGAGAATCAGCACGTCGCCGGCTTGAGCCCCCGCATTGCGTTTGACGCGCTTCGGATCGACCAGGCCGAGTGCGACAAGACCGTAGATCGGCTCGACCGAATCGATCGAATGGCCGCCGCCGAGCGGAATGCCGGCCTCGGCGCACACGGACTCGCCGCCCCTCAACACGGCCGCGATCACGTCGTGCGGCAGCACGTTGATCGGCATGCCGACGATGGCGAGCGCCATGATCGGCTTAGCGCCCATCGCGTAGACGTCGGACAGCGCGTTGGTCGCGGCGATCCGGCCGAAGTCGAACGGATCGTCGACGATCGGCATGAAGAAGTCGGTGGTGGCGACGATGGCCTGCTCGGCGTTGAGCTTGTAGACGGCGGCGTCGTCGGCCGTGTCGTTGCCGACCAGCAGATCGGGAAAGAATGGCAGCGGCGCGCTGCGCTTGAGCAGGTCGGCAAGGAGGCCGGGGGCGATCTTGCAGCCGCAGCCGCCACCGTGCGACAGGCTGGTGAGTCGGGGTGATTGACGGGTCGGGGCGTGGGTGTCGGTCATGATGGCGCGATTCTCGGGCTTCGGATGACCGCAATTATGATGGTTGTTCATGTGCGGCGCTGCACAGCCGCCGTTTTCCGCAGACAAGTCCTGATGAAAAAGCAAAGGCGCAGTCAGCCGTCGATCTCAACCCGGTGGGGCACCGTCGGCGCAAGTTCGCCAGATCGGTTGGGCCGAAAAAGAAACGCATCCACAAATTAGATGAGTTGCGAAAACTACACCACAGCAAAAACACGTTCCGCACGGCGCGGCAAATTGTCTCCGTCCGCGATGGTTATTTGTTGCTGCCGGCCCCCGTCCCGTACAAACCATTGTCAAATCCGCCCGCGCCTTGGGTCTTGTGATCCTTGCCCGCGGTCTTGCCGCGCGAGGTCGCCGAGCCGCCGTCGCGAGTTTGCGGCTTATGCGATTCATGGACTGCCGAGGCGGCCGGATCGGGCGCGGACCCCATCGCGGAAGTACGATTTTCTTGCTGTGATGCGCCGCTGTTTTGAGGAATTTGCGCAATGCCGCACGGGCTTGCGGCGAGCAAGACGGTTCCAAACGCCAGCGACGCCCAGCCCTGCAATGCGCGCCTTGTTGCTGCAAAGCCAAGATTGCTTGTCATGAAATAGACCCGCCATTGATGAATGATAAGGAGAAAGCGCCCACTGCATAGAGGTCGCTCTAGTGTTCAATGACGCAGCAGAAACAGTGCCCGCAAAAATTAAAAGCGGCTGCCGCATTTCATATTTGTCGCATGGCGGGAAAAAATATTGATCTCACTGCGTCGTCTATTTCAGACATCTATAATCGTGATCAGTACCCCCACAAGAGCCGAGGCCATTAATGACCCAGATGTCCCGGCGACAATTCATGAAGGTTTCCGCCGCCACGCTCGCCGGATCGAGTCTAGCCCTGATGGGCTTCTCGCCGACACCCGCGTTAGCGGAAGTCCGTCAGTACAAATTGTCGCGCACAACCGAAACCCGCAATACCTGCCCGTACTGTTCGGTGGGCTGCGGCATCCTGATGTATGGACTGGGCGACAACGCCAAGAACGCGAAGTCCAGCATCATCCACATCGAAGGCGATCCCGACCATCCGGTCAATCGCGGCACGCTTTGCCCGAAGGGCGCGAGCCTGATCGACTTCATTCATAGCCCGAGCCGGTTGAAGCACCCCGAGTACCGCGCGGCGGGATCGAATGAATGGAAACGCATCTCGTGGGAAGACGCGCTCGACCGCATCGCCAAGCTGATGAAGGAGGACCGCGATGCCAACTTCGTCGAGACGACGGAAGACGGCAAGAAGGTCAATCGCTGGCTGACCACCGGCATGCTGGCCGCCTCTGCCGGTAGCAATGAAGTAGGCTATTTGACGCACAAGACTGTCCGCAGTCTTGGCATGCTCGCATTCGACAATCAAGCACGTGTCTGACACGGCCCGACGGTGGCAGGTCTTGCCCCGACGTTTGGCCGTGGAGCGATGACGAACCATTGGGTCGACATCAAGAACGCGGACGTGATTCTCGTGATGGGCGGCAATGCGGCCGAGGCGCACCCGTGCGGTTTCAAGTGGGTCACGGAAGCCAAGGCGCATCGCAAGGCGCGCTTGATCGTGGTCGACCCGCGCTTTACGCGCACGGCGTCGGTCGCGGACTATTACGCGCAGATCCGGACCGGCTCGGACATCGTGTTCCTGGGCGGGGTGATCAACTATCTGCTCACCAACGACAAGATCCAGCACGAGTACGTGAAGAACTACACGGACATGTCGTTCATCGTCCGTGAGGATTTTTCGTTTACCGACGGTCTGTACTCCGGCTACAACGCCGAGAAGCGCAGCTACGACAAGAGTTCGTGGGACTACGAGCGCGGCGACGACGGCTTCGTCAAGGTCGATCCGACGCTGCAAGATCCGCGCTGCGTCTATCAGCTGATGAAGCAGCACTACTCGCGCTATACGCCCGAGCAGGTCGAGAAAAGCTGCGGCACGCCGAAGGAAAAGTTCCTGCACGTGTGCGAGATGCTGGCATCGACGGCGGTCCCGGGACGCGCCGGTACGATCCTGTACGCGCTCGGCTGGACGCATCACTCGGTCGGCTCGCAGATCATCCGCACCGGCGCGATGGTGCAGTTGCTGCTGGGCAACATCGGCATCGCGGGCGGCGGCATGAACGCGTTGCGCGGCCACTCGAACATCCAGGGCCTGACCGACCTCGGCCTGATGTCGAACCTGTTGCCGGGCTACATGACGCTGCCGATGGAAGCGGAGCAGGACTTCGACGCGTACATCACGAAGCGCGCCTCGCAGCCGCTGCGGCCGAACCAGTTGAGCTACTGGCGCAACTATCGCGCGTTCCACGTCAGCTTCATGAAGTCGTGGTGGGGCGACAACGCGACGGCCGAGAACAACTTCGGCTTTGACTACCTGCCGAAGCTCGATAAGTCATACGACATGTTGCAGGTCTTCGAGCTGATGAATCAAGGCAAGATGAACGGCTACATCGCGCAGGGCTTCAACCCGCTCGCCGCGGCGCCGAACAAGGCGAAGATCGGCGCGAGTCTGGCCAAGCTGAAGTGGCTTGTCATCATGGACCCGCTCGCCACCGAAACCTCCGAGTTCTGGAAGAACCACGGCGTTTTCAACGACGTCGATACGGCGTCGATCCAGACCGAAGTGTTCCGTCTGCCGACCACCTGCTTCGCGGAAGAGCGCGGCTCGCTGGTCAGTTCGAGCCGCGTGCTGCAGTGGCACTGGCAGGGCGCAGACGGCCCGGGCGAAGCGAAGAGCGACCTCGAGATCATGTCGGGGCTGTGGCTGCGCATTCGCAATGCTTATCGAAAGGACGGCGGCAAGTATCCCGATCCGATCCTCAACATGAGCTGGCCGTATTCCAATCCGGAAAACCCGACGCCCGAAGAACTCGCCATGGAGTTCAACGGGAAGGCCCTCGCCGACGTCACCGATCCGACCGACAAAACCAAGGTGCTCGCGAAGAGGGGCGAACAGCTGGCGAGCTTCGCGCAGTTGCGCGACGACGGCAGCACCGCGAGCGGCTGCTGGATCTTCTGCGGTTCGTGGACCCAGGCGGGCAATCAGATGGGCCGCCGTGACAACTCCGACCCGACCGGCATCGGCAATACGCTGAACTGGGCGTGGGCATGGCCGGCGAACCGGCGGATTCTGTACAACCGTGCGTCGTGCGACGTCAGCGGCAAGCCGTTCGATCCGAAGCGCAAGCTGATCGCGTGGAACGGCCGCGCGTGGACGGGTGCCGACGTCCCCGACTTCAAGGTCGATGAACCGCCTGAGAACGGCATGAATCCGTTCATCATGAATCCGGAGGGTGTGGCGCGCTTCTTCGCGCGCGACGGTCTGGTGGAAGGTCCGTTCCCTGAGCATTACGAGCCGTTCGAAACGCCACTCGGCTACAACCCGCTGCATCCGGACAACAAGGCGGTCGTCAGCAATCCGGCGGCGCGCGTGTTCCCCGACGACCGGGCCGCGTTCGGTACGCACGAGAACTTCCCGCATACGGCGACCACGTATCGTCTGACCGAGCATTTCCATTACTGGACGAAGCATGCGCATCTGAACGCGATCATTCAGCCGGAACAGTTCGTGGAAATCGGCGAGGATCTGGCGAAAGAGGTCGGCGTGGTGGCGGGGGACCGCATCAAGGTGTCGTCGAATCGCGGGCACGTCATTGCCGTGGCGCTCGTCACCAAGCGGATCAAAACGCTGACAATTGAGGGGAAGAAAGTACAGACGGTCGGCTTGCCGTTGCATTGGGGCTTCAAGGGACTCACGAAGCCGGGCTATCTCATCAATACGCTGACGCCCTCTGTGGGCGATGGGAATTCGCAAACACCGGAATTCAAGTCGTTCCTCGTCAAGGTCGAAAAGGCATAAGGAAAAGAGATGGCACTGCAATCACTGGATATCAAACGCATCTCGGCCACGACCGTGCCCGCGCCGCAAGTGCGCGAGCCGGCCACGGGCACGGTCGCCAAGCTCATCGACGTGTCGAAGTGCATTGGCTGCAAGGCATGTCAGACCGCCTGCATGGAGTGGAACGACCTGCGCGACGAAGTCGGCGTGAACGTCGGCGTGTACGACAACCCGGCCGATCTGACCGAGCATTCGTGGACTGTCATGCGGTTCTCGGAGTACGAGAACACCGAGGGCGATCTGGAGTGGCTGATCCGCAAGGACGGCTGCATGCACTGCGAGGATCCGGGCTGTCTGAAGGCCTGTCCGTCGCCCGGCGCGATCGTGCAGTACACGAACGGCATCGTGGATTTCCACGAGGAAAACTGCATTGGCTGCGGCTATTGCATTACCGGCTGCCCGTTCAACGTGCCGCGCATTTCGAAGAAGGACCACCGCGCGTACAAGTGCACCCTGTGTTCGGATCGCGTGGCGGTGGGCCAGGAACCGGCTTGCGTGAAGACCTGCCCGACCGGCGCGATCATGTTCGGCACCAAGGAGGACATGCATCAGCAGGCCGCGGACCGGATCGTGGATCTGAAGGAACGGGGTTTTCAGAACGCCGGTCTGTACGATCCCGCCGGGGTGGGCGGCACGCACGTGATGTACGTGCTGCATCATGCCGATCGTCCGTCGCTGTATCACGGCTTGCCGGATAATCCGAAAATCAGCGCGATGGTTTCGCTGTGGAAGGGGCTGGCGAAGCCGTTGGCGTTGGCGGGCATCGCGTTCGCGGCGGTGGCCGGTTTCTTCCATTACACGCGTGTCGGTCCGAACGAGGTGACGGAAGAGGACGAAGCCGAAGCCCAGCGCGAAGCCGACGAAGCACGCCGTTCGAGGGAGGCATCCAATGAAGCATCCTGAGCATACCGAACTGAAGGACGTGAAGGGCAATAGCCTGATCGTGCGCTACACGCCGAACGAGCGCACGAATCACTGGATCACCGCGATCTCGTTCGTGTTGCTGGCGATCTCCGGCCTCGCCATGTTTCATCCGGCGATGTCGTGGCTCTACGCGATTCTCGGCGGCGGACAATGGACGCGGATTCTGCATCCGTTCATTGGCTGCGTGATGTTCGTGTCGTTCCTGATTCTTGCGTTGCGCTTCTGGCATCACAACTATCTCGACAAAGCCGACATGCAGTGGATGCGGCAGATCGACGACGTGCTGAACAATCGCGAGGAAAATCTCCCCGCGATCGGCAAGTACAACGCCGGTCAGAAGCTGTTGTTCTTCACGATGGTGGTTTGCCTCGTGTTGCTGCTCGCAAGCGGCATCGTGATCTGGCGGCGCTACTTCTCGTTCTATTTCCCGATCGAGATCATCCGGCTCGCGGCAGTGGTGCATGCGGCCGCGGCGTTCGTGCTGATGGTCGGCATCGTCGTGCATATTTATGCGGCGTTGTGGGTCAAGGGCTCGATCGGTGCGATGACGCGCGGCACAGTGACTTACGGCTGGGCGAGAAAGCATCATCCGAACTGGTTCAAGGAAATAATCGGCAAGTAACAGCAGCGCGTGTCCCAGCGCACTGCACACGGAGCCGCCGCCCTTGTTCGATGAAGCGCGGCGGCTCGTCAGTTTCCGGCGCGGTTTTCAGCGCAGTTTTCAGAGGTCGATACTTTGGTTCAACGCATTCTTGAAGCCGGCGATATCGAGTCGCTCGATCACTCGGCGATTCCCCGCATCCGCACGCCCGAGCGGCTCGCGGTGTTCGCACCGAGGGCCGCGCGCCTGCGCCAGCTCGCGGCCCGCGACAATCCGATCGCCGGCTATCTGCGCCTGATGGCCGTGCTCGCCGACGCGCAGCAAGCGGTGATCACGAGCTTCAAGGCGCAGCCGCCCAGTCCTGAACTGATCGCGAGCGCGCAACAGCATTCGATGCCGCTGATTCCGGCGCTCTCCGGCGTGCGCGATCCGGCCTGGCGCGACGTGCTGCGCCAGTTACTCGACAAAATCGAGGGCGCGGGCCCGCTCACGCCGCCGCTCGAAGCGCTGGTCGCCCGCTTGCGCACGATCGACACCGCGACGCTCGAAGCGCAGGCCGATGCGCTCTTCGCTCAGCGTTTCGACGAAGTCGATCCGGCCAGCGCGCCGTTCATCATGGCCGCGTTGCAGGTGGTCTGGACCGATCTTGCCGCCGACATCGACAAGCGCGAAGTGCCGTACATCGAAACGCTCGGCCTGTGTCCCGTGTGCGGATCGCATCCGGTGGCGAGCACGGTGCGCGTGGGCGGCGTGTATGACAATTACCGCTACCTGCAATGCGGCTTGTGCTCGACCGAGTGGCACATGGTGCGCTCGAAATGCTCGAACTGCGATTCGACCAAGGGCATTGCGTATCACGCGGTCGGCTCGCCGGAAGCCGACGAAGCCACCCGGCAAGCCGAAGCGAAAGACGCCGCGCTCAAGGCGGAGTCGTGCGACGAATGCCATACTTACCGGAAGATCGGCATTCAGTCGAAGGACTACGACTTCGATCCGTTCGCGGACGATCTCGCCAGCCTCACGCTGGACCTGCTGATGGGGGCGGAGGGTTATCGGCGTGCGTCGCCGCATCCGTGGCTGTGGCCCGAGCAGGCGGGCGGCGCGGACGAGCCCGCCGACGAGTCCGGGGCCGATTAGAATCGGCCGACGGGGCTACCGGACACGACTAAAAAGGGATTGCTTCGTGAGTGATGTGAGCGGCTCGGAATTGCGCGCGCTGATGGCGCGCGTGCCGTCGGTGGAAAAAGTCATGGCGTCGGCGGAGTTTGCGGCGCTCATCGGCGAATATGGGCGCACGCAGGTGCTGGACGCCGTGCGCGCGGCGCTCGACGCGTGGCGCGGGAGCGCGCAATCGGGCAGCGCGTCGGTCAGCGCGCTCGACATCCGGCAACTGCATGCGACGGTCGAAGCCGCACTGCGCCGGCGCAACGAATCGCGCTTGTGCAGCGTATTCAATCTGACCGGCACCGTGCTGCACACCAACCTCGGCCGCGCGCTATTGCCCGACGAGGCGGTGCAGGCCGTGATGAAAGCGCTCACACAACCCGCTAACCTCGAGTTCGATCTCAGCACCGGCAAGCGCGGCGACCGCGACGATCTGATCGACGAACTCATCTGCGAACTGACCGGCGCCGAAGCGGCAACCGTGGTCAACAACAACGCCGCCGCGGTGCTGCTCACGCTGTCCGCGCTGGCGTCGAAGAAGGAAGTGGTCGTGTCGCGTGGCGAGCTGGTCGAGATCGGCGGCGCGTTTCGCATTCCCGACATCATGAGCCGCGCGGGCGCCAGGCTGCGCGAAGTCGGGACGACCAATCGCACGCATCTGAAGGACTATGACGAAGCCATCGGCCCGCAAACCGCGCTGCTGATGAAGGTCCACGCGAGCAATTACGCAATCCACGGATTCACCAAAGAGGTCGGCCTCGACGAAATCGCGTCGCTTGCGCATGCGCGCGGCCTCGCGGTCGCCGTGGACCTCGGCAGCGGCACGCTGGTCGATCTGAGTCAATGGGGCCTGCCGCGCGAGCCGACCGTGCGCGAAACCGTCGAAGCCGGTGCCGACCTCGTCACGTTCAGCGGCGACAAGCTGCTCGGCGGTCCGCAAGCCGGGTTGATCGTCGGGCGGCGCGATCTGATCGCGAAGATCAAGAAACATCCGCTCAAGCGTGCGCTGCGCGTCGGCAAGCTCACGCTCGCGGCGCTGGAGCCCGTGCTTCAGCTATATCGCGCGCCGGAAAAGCTGGTGGAACGGCTGACCACGCTGCGTCTGCTCACGCGTCCCGCCGACGACATCCGCCTTGCCGCGGAGCGCGTGCAGCCTGCGTTGCAACGCGCGCTCGGCGAGCGTTACGCGGTGCTCGCCGAGCCGATGTTCAGCCAGATCGGCAGCGGCGCATTGCCCGTCGACGTGCTGCCGAGCTACGGCCTCGTCGTCAGAATGGCAGACGGCAAACGCGGCGGCCGTCACCTGCTCACGCTGGAAAAGCTGCTGCGCGAGATGGCGCGGCCGGTGATCGGCCGTATCGCAGAGGACGCATTGCGCCTCGATCTG
The DNA here is from genome assembly GCF_046027075.1 of Paraburkholderia sp. RL18-085-BIA-A. Taxonomy (NCBI): domain Bacteria; kingdom Pseudomonadati; phylum Pseudomonadota; class Betaproteobacteria; order Burkholderiales; family Burkholderiaceae; genus Paraburkholderia; species Paraburkholderia sp. RL18-085-BIA-A. Next base: position 55,307 of record NZ_JARESU010000050.1, read on the forward strand.
CGCTGCCTCGAAGCCGCCGACGAAGCGCAACTGATCGGGCAACTGCTCGAACAACCGAAGGACACGCACGCATGATCGTCGGTACGGCCGGACATATCGACCACGGTAAAACGAGTCTGGTGAAGGCATTGTCGGGCGTCGATACGGATCGTCTCAAGGAAGAAAAAGCGCGCGGCATTTCGATCGAACTCGGGTACGCGTACGTGCCGCTCGAGAACGGCGACGTGCTCGGCCTGATCGACGTGCCGGGCCACGAAAAGCTCGTGCACACGATGACCGCGGGCGCGAGCGGAATCGATTTCGCGCTCCTCGTGATCGCCGCCGACGACGGTGTGATGCCGCAAACGCGCGAGCATCTGGCGATCGTGGAACTGCTGGGCATTCGGCGCGGGGCGATCGCGTTGACCAAGGTGGATCGCGTGGACGCGCAGCGGTTGCATGAAGTGCGCGACGAGGCGACCACGTTTCTGAGCGACAGCGTGCTGCACGATGCGCCGGTGTTCGAGACCTGTGCGACGCGCGCCGACGATCCCGGAGTGGCCGCGCTGAAAGCGCATCTGCACGCGGCGGCCGCGGCCTGGCATAGAAAACGTGCTGACGGCCTGTTCCGTCTTGCGATCGATCGCGTCTTCACGCTCGCGGGGCAGGGCACGATCGTCACGGGGACGGTGGTCTCCGGCAGCGTGAGCGTCGGCGAGACGATGCTGCTCGCGCCGAAGAACCAGCCGGTGCGCGTGCGCAGCATCCATGCGCAGAATCGCCCCGCCGAGACCGGACGCGCTGGCGAGCGCTGCGCGTTGAACCTCGCGGGCATCGAGAAGAGCGCGATCGAGCGCGGCGACTGGGTGGTCGATCCGCGTCTGTCGCAAGCGTCGGAGCGGATCGACGTGATGCTGACGCTGCTCGCCGACGCGCCGTTGACGCTGGAGCATTGGACGCCGCTGCATGTACACCTGGGCACTCAGCATCAGGTGGCGCATGTGGCGTTGCTCGAAGGCGAAACGCTCGGCGCCGGTCGGCGTGCGCGCGTGCAGCTCGTGTTCGAGCGGCCGGTGTGCGCGGTGCCGGGCGACCGCTTCGTCGTGCGCAATGCTCAGGCCAATCGCACGGTGGGCGGCGGCCATGTGCTCGATCCGTTCGCGCCGTCGCGCAAGCGGCGCTCGCCTGAACGGCTCGCGTGGCTCGATGCGATCCAGACGATGCTCGACACCGGCGCGCTCGACGCGATGTTCGCGAGAGCGCCGCACGGTTTGTCGCGCGCGTTGCTGGAAAGATTGACGGGCATACCGGCGGCGGCGCTCGCGTTGCCGTCCGACACGCGCGTTGTCGATCTGCCCGGTCATGATGCGTTGCTCGTTGCCGGCGCGTTATGGCAGGCCTTGAACAACCGGCTGACCGAGACGCTCGCGCAGTACCACGAGCGTTCGCCCGATGAACTGGGGCCCGACGTGTCGCGCTTGCGGCGGATCGCGGCGCCTCTGGTGGACGATGCGTTGTGGCGCGCGTTAGTCGACGATGCCGCTGCGCGCGGTGAGATTGTCAAACGCGGGCCCTGGCTGCATTTGCCCGGTCACACAGTGACGCTCGACGAAGCCGACCGTGCGCTCGCGGCAGCGCTGCTGCCTGAAGTCAAAGCGGGGCGTTTCGATCCGCCGTGGGTGCGCGATCTGGCAAACGCGCACGGCGTGTCCGAGGAGCGCATGCGTCAGTTGATGCGCAAACTCGCGCGGCAGGGCGAGCTTTTCCAGGTCGTGCATGACCTTTTTTATCACCAGGAGGCGATTCGCGAACTGGCGTCGATCGCGGCAGCCGAGGCTCGGAAGAACGCAGGCACGGTAGCGGCTGCGCCGTTTCGCGATGTCACCGGACTGGGGCGCAAACGCGCGATCCAGCTTTTGGAGTTCTTCGACCGGGTTGGGTATACTCGCTTCCACCGTGGGCTGCATCTGATGCGCACGGATAGTCGTTGGCTCGATCTGCTCTGATCGTTGATCGGCGTCGTGTAGTTCAATCACCGTAGGAAGGCATTCGTATCCGGTGGTGCGGCTGGGCTTCAAACCCAGTTGAGGGCGTCAGACGCTCTCAGGTCGGTTCGACTCCGGCTGCCTTCCGCCAGTCAAGGCTTCCGGGCCATTCCGATATCTTTTGTGGAGTTCATCAATTAATGTCGTTGACGACACGAATTGATTGTTTTCGCGGCAGTGTTCGTCCATAGGAAGACGATTTCCGAGCCTGGTCTTTTTTGATACTGCTCAAACTGGGTTAGAGGCCTTCGCCGTGAAGTCGGCGAATCCTTCGCAAAAATCTCCCACCCTCATCGAATCCCAGCTTCATTCCAGTTTGAAGGTATACGTGCTTCATAACTTTGCGCCGCGAAGAATGCACGCTGCCGACACATAACTTTTGGAATGATTGGCGGAAGCGTTCAAATCGAAACTCCTCGCGCCGAACACCCTGTGCGCGCCTCGCTTCGTTCCCGATGGCAACTAGCATTGCGGTGATATCTGGCGCCATCCTACGCAGGTATTTTTCAGAGACGTCGAGCAAACGAGCGGCGCAGCGCAAGGTTGGCGCTCTGCCTGATTCCATTAGCTGTTTCGCACCTGCTCGTAGGTCTTCCTGGGACCTGGACGACCCGGTCCGCGTCCTCCTAATCAAACGCTTAGTGGCCGAATTGCGACGCACCTTCCCTTCGGCCATTTAAAGTACCAGCCCTCACGTTATCCACAAGCTTGCGAACAAAATCTGGGGACAACCAGGGCCGAGCGTCACCGATGTCGAAGTCGTTGGACGTCGGGCCTCTGGAGCATGCAGCTCCCTCTCGGCGCAACCACAACACATACGGCACCCAATCGCCGCCACCTCTCCGCGCGGTGCCACATTGCTGTCACCAGGGCGGTACAGCGTCCCAGGATAGTGCCGGAAAGGTGTGACTTTGCCTGGGTATCGGGCCCGGAAGTCCGCCCCTCGCCGACCTTGCCCCATGGTCCCGCGAGGCATCGTACTCGCTAGTCGATCAAGCTCGCCTCGTGGGATTTCGGCTTACCGCCCGCTGCGCCGACTATCCGACTGGGTGACCTGACCGCCCGCCCCGGCTAGTCACTTGTCACCGTCGCCCGGCGGACGGGCTCGAGAGAGTGGCATCGTGTCGTGCATCGAATTTTGCATTGAAATAATACGGTATATACTGTTTTTAAGTAATGACGGAACGGCTGAGGTTGCCGGTCTTGGTGGTCCGGACGGAGTCAGGCGGGGAGGCACGAGCCTGCGCTCGGCGTGGAACTTCGAAATCTGCCTCCCGGTTCGGAGGTGGCGCCACCTGGTGGATGAAAGACCCCACACGTACCTGGCGCAGCCAAGTTATGGGCACGTCGATTCAGGAGCAAATAATGCCGGACAAACATCTCTCAAGTCGGTTTGACGCTGACCTCACTCTGCTTTCAACGCGGCTGCTCGAAATGGGCGGGCTGGTGGAGTCACAGATTGTCCACGCAATTGAGGCGCTGAACACATTCGACGTGGACCTTGTCGAGCGTGTGCTCGAGGGCGAACGGCGCCTGAATGTGATGGAAATGGAAATCGACGAAGAAATTACTAACGTCATCGCCAGGAGGCAACCAGCTGCACGGGACCTTCGCTTGCTGATGGCCGCGTCAAAATGCGTAACCAACCTGGAGCGCGCCGGTGACGAGGCTCGCAAGATTGTCAAGCGAACCCGACGCATTGCGACGCACGCCGGCGCGCCGAACGTCAATATCACTGAAATCAAGGTTTCGGGCGAAATGGCACTGAACGTGCTCCACCGTGCATTGGACGCGTTCGCGCGCATGGATGCGGCCGCCGCCGACCAGATTATCAAGGACGACGAGGCCATCGATAACGAGTTTCGGGCGTTCGTGCGCAAACTGGTGACATATATGATGGAAGACCCTCGAGCAATCTCGACGGGGCTCGATTACCTGTCCAGTGCGAAGGCCATCGAACGTATCGGCGACCATGCGACCAACATTGCCGAATCCGTCGTCTATGTTGTTCGGGGTACCGATATTCGCCACGAGCATCGAAAGCAGCGCGAGAGCGAGGTGCTACACAGCTAGAGACAAAGCGGGGCATCACGGTCCGGCTCACGGTCGCAAAGATTAGATACGCAATTCCGCACAGGCTGTAGCAAACAAGATTCAGGCGGCGGGCAGGTTCGTTAAGAGGGAGACCGGATATGAAGCCCCGCATCCACAAGGGGCACGCGAACGGGCGCCCATTCGAGTCGAGAGCATCCTTGCTCCGAAGTTGGTGCGGGCCTTGATTCAGACGAGAGCCGCTATCTCGTCTGGGGCATTTCGCGGCTTATTTTCGGTTTCGTCCGGTCCGGTCGAACGGCCCCCTGAGAGCTACTGCGACTCAACAACGTCGTCTCGCGCCTGCGCAATCTCGACCGGGTCTTGGTCTTGGTAAGTACCCGACAGCTGTAAGCATAACTGAGCAAGTGATGCCAGGTCCATGGCCTGGTCTGCGTGTTCGACCTCTCCTGCATTGAGCACGTCATCAAGAACCGGGGCGAGACGGCGCAATCGCCGGAAAGTGGCGTCGTCAAGTTTCATGTTGGACCTCCTATCGTCAGCCTGTAGCGCGCCTGCTGAAGGGAGTTAACCTCAACGCTTTCGCTCCGCTTGCCTCGCCTGGCGGACCTGCTGGTCGGGCCGCAAGGAAAGTTAAATGTCTCTGCCGATGAGAGACGTATTACATCCGCTCAGCTCCGGCTGAGCCAGTGCTCGTATTCCAAGGTTCGCGGCGCGCATGCCGCAAAAGGATTACGGATTGCCGCGCGACGACCGATATGCTCGTCACTTGCGAGGAAACCTTCGGCCCGGTAGCGCCGCTGTACCGATTCGAGACGGAAGAGCAAGCAATCACGCTTGCCAACAACACGCCGTTTGGCTTGGCCGCTTACTTCTATACCCGGGACATGCGCCGCGCCGAGCGCGTTTCGCGCCGCCTGGAAGCTGGCATTGTGGGTTTGAATGAAGGCGCTGTTGCGAGCGAAGCGGCGCCGTTCGGCGGAGTCAAGGAATCGGGTTACGGGCGCGAAGGGTCGAAATACGGCCTCGACGATTACCTGTCAATCAAGTACGTCTGTCAAGGCAACCTCGATTAAGGACACGCTAGGATAACCGCACCAATCTGGCGACTGGGACGGCCCGGTCGCGGCTCACTTGCTTGAGCGCGGACCGGCCATGCCTCGTCGAAGCTGGGACGCACTTCAAATTCGGTGTCGTTGCCCTTTGAGCCCAATCTTCCAGCCTTGCCGTGACTAGCGTCGCTCATACCCCGCAAGCATCTCGTTTTATGACGTCAACCCACCGGAACCGCCCTCGTTGAACCGCATCGAGGCCGGCGCGGTGGACCGTCCATGCGCAAACCCGCAAGCAAATGTATCTCCGTCAGGTACTTGACCACGATTAGCCGTGGGCGCGGAGAACCCCAGCCTGAGTGAGCCTTCCAGGACTTTCCGACACATAACTGCAAGCTTATGCAGACGTGCAAACATAGGTATTGGAATGTGTTTTTGTCCGGTGACACTAGCTCTAACGCCGCTTCAGACGGCCCTGCGAGACACAACCAAGGAAAGATTCATGAACAGCTTCAGCGAGACCAACTTCCAGCCGCTCGGTGGAAATGAGATGCCCCGGTTCGGAGGCATCGCAACGATGATGCGTCTTCCCCACGTCGCATCGACGGAGAATCTCGACGCATGCTTCGTGGGCGTTCCCTTTGATTTGGGTACCGGGAATCGTAATGGTGCTCGGTATGGTCCGCGACAAATCCGAAGTGAAAGCGTGCTTCTGCGGCCCTACAACATGGCGACGCGAGCTGCGCCCTTTGACTCCATGCGCATCGCGGACATTGGTGACGTCGCAACCAATCCGTACAACATCTTTGATTCCATTACCCGGATTGAGAAGGCATATGACCAAATCATCGCGAATGGCTGCCGGCCCGTCACGCTTGGCGGTGACCATACCATCGCCCTACCCATTCTGCGCGCAATGCATCGCAAGTATGGAAAGGTCGCGGTAGTGCATGTTGACGCTCACGCGGACGTCAACGACACGATGTTCGGCGAAAAAATCGCGCATGGCACGCCGTTTCGACGTGCTGTTGAAGAAGGGCTTCTCGATTGCAAGCGTGTCACCCAAATCGGGCTGCGAGGCACTGGCTACGCGGCAGATGATTTCGACTGGTGCACCGACCAAGGGTTTCGTGTAGTGCAGGCGGAAGCGTGCTGGGGAAAGTCTCTCGTCCCGTTAATGGAAGAAGTCCGCGAGTGCATTGGGTCCGCACCGCTGTATCTGAGTTTTGACGTGGACGGGTTGGACCCGTCGTTTGCCCCAGGCACTGGAACGCCGGAGATTGGTGGCCTCACTGTGATGCAGGGACTTGAAATCATCCGCAGCTTGCGCGGATTGAACCTGGTCGGTGCAGACATGGTCGAGGTGTCGCCCCCTTATGACCCGCAAGGCAACACTGCCCTCCTGGCTGCGAATCTTGCTTTTGAGATGTTGTGCGTAATGCCCGGGGTCAAGTATCGGAAGTAGTCGCCCGACGCAAACGGCCACCCGCTGCCTCTACGTTTCCAAGAAAACTTGCTAGCTAACCC
>NZ_JARESU010000500.1:0-885 GCF_046027075.1 Paraburkholderia sp. RL18-085-BIA-A
AGTACCGAGACGGAAGTACACGGAGGAGTTTCGCGCAGCGGCGGTCGAGCAGGTGATTGTGGGGCGGCGAGGATTGCGGGAGGTGGCGCGAAGTCTGGAGATGTCGGATAAGACGCTGGCGAACTGGGTTGGCGATGCGCGTAAGGGGGAGGCGCCAGTCAAGCGTGGGCAAAGGCCACCGGTAACGGATCTGGAGGCTGAGAACGCACGCCTGAAGCAGGAGAATGCACGGCTGCGAATGGAGAAAGAAATACTGAAAAAAGCAGCGGCGTACTTCGCGAAGGAGTCGCTGTGAGGTACGCCTGGATCGAGCGACACCGAAACGCTTACCCGGTCGGATTGATGTGCGAGTCGCTGGGCGTGTCGAAGAGCGGCTGGTACGCCGCACGCAGGCGTGCGCCATCGCGACGGGCGGTGGAAAACGCGCGTCTTGTTACACGCATGCAGTCGCTGCAGCGGCGCCATCGCGGCCGCTACGGTCGCCGGCGCATGCATCGGGTACTGCGGGATGAAGCCGGCCGCATCAACGAGAAGCGGGTTGGTCGTCTGATGCGTCAACACGGTTTGCAAAGCCGGTTGCGTCGACGCTTCCGGGTTGTGACCACCGACTCCCGGCACGCGTATCCGGTAGCGCCCAACGTGCTGGCTCGCGACTTTGAGGCGAGCGCGCCCGACCGCAAGTGGCTGGTCGACCTGACCTACGTGGCGACCGACGAAGGCTGGCTGTATCTCGCCCTGGTACTTGACCTGTTCAGTCGCAAATTCGTCGGCTGGGCGATGAGCGAGCGCATTGATGAAGACCTGGCACTGCAGGCGCTGGTCATGGCGCTGGAGTGGCGCCGCCCCACGGGCGAGCTCATGCATCATTCTGACAGGGGGGCGCAA
>NZ_JARESU010000501.1:0-876 GCF_046027075.1 Paraburkholderia sp. RL18-085-BIA-A
GCATCAGGGGACGTGACGCGGGCTTCATGAGTCAGAAGTTTGAAGGGTGGGCGCTTACCAACCGCGGTCGGCTAGATTACGGTTCTGTTATATGGGGTCTTATGGCAGGCGCGATGCGGAGGCTGGGACGGGCGCGGCGATGCAGCGCGACGCCTGATAACAAAACTGTAATCAGCGAGTCAGCGCTCCGACAGCTCGAATGACAAGAATGGTAAGCGTGGTTCAGGCCACTCATTTCTTGCCCATACCCGGAGAGACATCATGAAACTGCTTACCGCTATTGCCGTTGCCGCCCTCAGCCTGTCGTTCGGCGCGAATGCGTTTGCTCAAACTACTTCGTCAGGATTGACGCGGGCCGAAGTGATCGCGCAGTTGCAGCAGGCACAGGCCGAAGGGCTGGTGCCCGCGCCGAAATACGACTATCCGCCGTCGGCGGCCACGATTGCGCGCAACCGCGAGGTCTATGCGATCCAGCACGGCACGGATCACGCGGGTGAGATGGCAACGGCGGGCGGGGCGGTCGTGCAAGCCGAGCGGGCATCCAATTGAGTTCAGGCTGGATCGCCGGCGGCCCCGGCGGCGGCCCAATCCACCGCCGCATGGAACAGGCTCACGCCCGCGGGCGACAGATTGCCGAAGGTGTCGTTGTTCAGAAAGAACATCATCCGTCGTGCCGGCGCGAGCGACTTGTAGTCCATCGTCACGCCTTTCTCGGACGCGAAAACGCTGCCAGCCATTTATTGCTGATGTAACAGAGACTCAAACTGGCCGACAGCTGCCGGACGCGGCCGGCGGTTGTCGATTCTGTATAGATAGTCCTGGAGTGCGTGAGATCGGAGACAGAGAGGATGAGCCTCGCCAGCTTCGTATCGGATG
>NZ_JARESU010000502.1:0-874 GCF_046027075.1 Paraburkholderia sp. RL18-085-BIA-A
TAATGGAGTGCACTCCATTACGTGTCTAGTACTAAACCGCTGACGCGGTAGTGGGAGGGAAGCGAAGGCGAGTGGCTGGCGTTCCATAAGGACGAGCATCTGGAGCCGGACCGCAGCGAGGTGGTGAGCAGGCCACCAGGAGCAGCATGGAGGTGCCCGACCGGGCACTCCATCCACTGTTCCCAGGAGGTCCACCATGACACTGCTCCGCGAACGCATGCAGCACGACATGCTGATCAGAAACCTGGCAGAGAACACCCAGACATCCTATCTGCTGCAGGTCTCCAGTTTCGCCAGGCACTTTCGCCGCTCGCCCGAACTGCTCGGCCCTGAGGAGATCCGCGCCTGGCTCGTCCATCTTCGCGAGGAACGCAAGCTGGCCCCCGGCAGCCTCGGTCCAACGATCGGCGCACTGCGCTTCCTCTACCGCGTCACGCTCAAGCGACCCTGGAGCGACGAGGACTTTCCACTGCCGAAGAAGCCGTTCAGACTGCCGGTCGTCCTGAGCCTGGAGGAGATCACCACCTTCTTCGGGTCGATCGCCAGTCTCAAGCAGCGCACCATCCTGATGACCGCGTACGCCGCCGGGCTGCGGGTGTCGGAAGTCGTGCACCTGAAGATCACCGATATCGACAGCCAGCGCATGGTGATCCGGGTGAACCAGGGGAAAAACCGTAAGGACCGCTACGTGATGCTCTCGCCGCGGCTGCTCGAGATCCTGCGTGCATACTGGCACGAGGCTCACCCCAGGGACTGGCTCTTTCCGGGCGACATCCCCGGGCACCCCATCACCCGGTCCGCAGTAGCGCTGGCTTGCCGCATCGCGCGCCAGCGCAGCGGCATCCAGAAACCCATCACGCCCCATTCGCTGCGG
>NZ_JARESU010000503.1:0-864 GCF_046027075.1 Paraburkholderia sp. RL18-085-BIA-A
TTCGGGAAGGAGAAAGCTTTGCGTAGATTATCGCCTTGAACGAACCGCTTCATCTTGCTCATCCTCCGCTATCGGATGAAGAATCTTAGCGCTTCAAAAAGGCGTTTTGACACAATCTGGGCCAGTTTCTGCCGTTCGTCCGTCACATAAAACGGTGATCCGAACGGCCGGTCCACTCCCAAAACCCGCCCGATGCTGCAGGATCCCTAGTAACTCCGCAGCCTGGACGATCGGAAACGACTGTAGGGATGCGCGCCGACGCGGCGAAACCGTCACGCCTGCCGGTCTTTCACGCGGCTATGTGAACGGTCATCGAGCTCGACGATCGCCACGAGCTGGAATTCACGTGTGAAGATGCCAAAGTCAATGCACTTCTCGGCGATGCGCATGAAACCGGCATAACCGCCTTGCCCTTTGAAGCGGATTGAGCAATGTGCTCATCGCGGCCTGCGGAAAAAGTGATGCTCGAGAAGCGCTTCGCTCAGGCGCCTGAAGACCTGCAGCCAGCGGAAGCCTCGCCTGCCGCGAACCGCTAGCCGGACTCACGACATGGCTCATCCTTCTTGGCGCGTTATCGACCCAACACCTCACGCCGTACTCGTTGCCGGAGGTGCTGATTTGAGGCGGCCATGCAAAGATTAATGCAATCGGTAGCGGGTGAAGTGCAAAGAGTGTGACGTCATGTGCACCAGACATGCCTTGGCATTTTTTGAACTCTTTCCCGGTTCGGATCAAAAGGAAAAAATGACCTTGCCAATTTGTTGTCCTGCACTATTCCTTGCGGTTAAGAGGCGCACCTGCTTCCTTTGTTCCGACACGGCCACTTTGTATCAAAGCTTGGCGCTGTAAATGATACGTTACTTA
>NZ_JARESU010000504.1:0-861 GCF_046027075.1 Paraburkholderia sp. RL18-085-BIA-A
TGACCCAGCGGGCTCCCTTGTTCGGATGTCTTCTTACCGCCCATCGCCATAGCATCGACCAGACATCGGTATCAACCCGAGCGAAGGTTTCCTTGGCGACTACATGGCTGTGGTAATTCGCCCATCCACGTAATATCGGATTGAGCAGCCTTATCAGGTTTGCCTGTTTAGCCATCTTGTTGGCCTTGATGACTTCACGGATTTTGTCAAGATGCGCTTTGACGTTCGCTTTGGACGGCTTCATGAGCAGCTTGCCGTCGTACCGGCGAATGTTCCATCCGAGGAAGTCAAATCCCTCCCTGATATGCGTTATTTTGGTCTTCTCTGGCGATAGGACTAACCCGCGTTCGGCCAGAAATTCAACCACTGCGGGCTTGACTTCCTGTTCCAGCCATTCTTTCGAATTGCCGGTGATGATGAAGTCGTCAGCGTAACGCACCATGTTCATTTTCAGACCGCTCGACTTTGCCCGCGGAAATTTCTCCCCAAGCATTGCCTCGAGACCATCCAGTGTCATGTTGGCCGCCACCGGTGAAATGATGCCCCCTTGCGGGGTCCCGGCGTCGGTAGGGAAGAGCTCGTTTTGATATATGAATCCCGCCTCGAGCCACTTCTTTAAGATCGCCTTGTCCGTTGGGATATTGGCGACCATCCAGTTGTGACTGATTTGGTCGAAACAGCTTTTGATGTCGGCCTCTAGCACCCATTTCGCACTGTTCTTTTTTGCGAGGCAGTTGAAGCATTGTTCCCCAGCATCGGCAGTTGAGCGTTCCGGCCTGAACCCATAGGAATTCGGGTCGGCGGTGGTTTCCGCAATTGGTTCGAGCGCCAGCAGATACAACGCTTGCTGTGCTCGATCAA
>NZ_JARESU010000505.1:0-838 GCF_046027075.1 Paraburkholderia sp. RL18-085-BIA-A
CTTCCCAAGGCCGCCAGTCGTCCCCGGTGTTCCGGAAGAAACGACGATGCGCTATAACACAGGCGGCAGCGCCTTGATGACCGGAAGTTCACTGGTGCCCGCATGCGACGTCACCGGACGCCGCGTGACGAGCCCGGTACATAGCATGGTCCGGGAATCGTCGGTGACATTGGTGAGCGGCGCGAGCTGCATCCCGTTTGAGAGATCGAGTCGATTCAGACGCTTCCCCTGGCGCTGCCCTGAACCAACCAGCCGGGAGCACGCCATGGCCATGCGCAAGCGGGAAGACGATGCGGTGTATCCGAACGCCGCCGGGATCGATGTGGGCGCGTCCAGCCACTGGGTGGCAGTCCCCCGGACGGCCGACGACCAGCCGGTGCGCGAGTTCGGCACGATGACCGGTGACCTGCACGCGATGGCCGACTGGCTGCTCGCGTGCGGCGTCGATACCGTGGCGCTGGAATCCACCGGAGTCTACTGGATACCGGTTTACGAGCTCCTCGAGCAGCGCGGGCTGACCGTCTGGCTCGTCGACGCGCGGCAGATGAAGTACGTGCCGGGGCGCAAGAGCGACGTACAAGACTGTCAATGGCTGCAGAAGCTCATGAGTCTCGGACTGCTGCGTGCGGCCTGGCGCCCCGATGGCGAAGTCTGCGTGGTGCGCACGGTGGTGCGGCAGCGCGAGCTGCTGCTCACCGAACAGGGCAGCTGGGTGCAGCGCATGCAGAAGGCGCTAGTGCAGATGAACCTCCAGCTCACCGAGGTACTCACTGACGTGATGGGCACAACCGGACAAGCGATCATCCGCGCGATCGTTACCGGCGAACGCGACCCGAAG
>NZ_JARESU010000506.1:0-831 GCF_046027075.1 Paraburkholderia sp. RL18-085-BIA-A
TGCTGTTCGTCCCGGTCGTCTACGGGATGGTGCATGCCTGGCTCGACCGACGCCGCGCGACGCGCCCCCGCATCCAGGAAGCCGGCGTTGCCGCCCGAATTGATTGACTCCGACGAGACCTCGCCCATGAACGATTCATCTCTTTCGCCCGGGATCCCCGGACGGACCGATCAGCCCGCGGACGCCGCGTCCGCGAGGCATCCTGGCGCTAGCGAAAGCGCGCGCGCAGACACTGCCGGAACCGGCGAAAGTACCCACGCGACCACCAGGCCGCGTCGCCGCCTCTGGCCGCTTGCGCTGACCGGATTCGCCGCGGCCTTGCTGCTCGCCGGCATCTTGCCGCGCCGCGAGGCCAGCGCCGCGCTCACGCAACAGACGCAGTCGCAAAGCATGCTCAGCGTGTCCGTCGTCACGCCGCGCGCCGCGCCGGCCGTCCACGAACTGCTGCTGCCCGGCGCGGTCACGCCATTCGCGGAAGCGTCGATCTACGCACGCACGAGCGGCTATCTGGCCCACTGGAACACCGACATCGGCGCACGGGTCACGAGCGGCCAGACGCTCGCCACGATCGAAGCGCCGGAACTGGACGCGCAACTGCGCCAGGCCCGCGCCGACGAAGCCACCGCGCAAGCCAACTTCGACATCGCGAAGACCACCGCGCAGCGCTGGCAGGCGATGCTGAAAACCCAGTCGGTCGCGCAGCAGGACGCCGACACCAAGAGCGCCGATCTGGAGGCGCGCCACGCGATGCTCGCGTCGGCGCAGGCCAATGTCGCGCATCTCGCGGAACTGGTGTCGTACGAGAAGATCACCGCGCCGTTCGCCGGCGTG